>NZ_JACJSA010000019.1 GCF_014697545.1 Oscillatoria sp. FACHB-1407
CTGCAATCAAAAAGTTGATGTAATCGTTCTCGTTGACTTTGGGTGGATTCATTCTTTGGTTTTACTCCAACTCCCCCTTTTTCTCAACTGCGTAACTCCTGTCGTAATCTGTTCTTCAGGCGGCGTATATTTACAGGCATTGTTGAGCAGTTCTGAGAGGATACGGGTAAGGGCGTGGGGATCAGTCCACAGATCAGGCAAGTCAGATGGGATGTTGAGATTAAGGGTTTGGTTACTCTCTGCAATTCTGGGGCGAAACGGTTCTACCAGGTTTGGAATCCAGGTGGATAGCTGGATCAACGATAATTCAAGGGAGTATGTCTCAGCCTGAATCCGTTGAATGTCGAGCAGGTCATTAATTAAACGAAGTTCCTGTTCGGTTTCCTGTTGCAGGATATGAATGTATCTGGAGATGGGTGTTGCCGTTAATCCGGTTGACTGAGCCAGGAGATCGAGTTGGTCGAGCACAATAGTCAACATGCGGGTTGCCATTTTGATATTAGACAACGGGGTGCGGAGTTCGTGAGAGACGGTACTCAAAAAATCATCTTTGAGCCGATTCAGGTTCTCCATCTCTTGCATTTGCAGTTCCAGTTGTTGGGCACGAGCTACTGCCAGGTCGCGCTCATTGGCAATCCGCAATGTATAAGCGTCCCGAAAGACGATTATCCCTCCCGTTACAACTCCTTGCTGATCTCGAAGAGGAGCGGCGCTATCGAAAATGGGAACTTCCTGCCCTGATTTTGTCATCAGGAGAGTATCCAGGGAAAGGTAGAACGGCTCTCCACGGATGATGGTCTGGAGCAAGGTAGACAGCAGGGGCGATCGCTCTTTTTCGTTGATCACTTGAAACACAGTCTGGATTGGTTGATCCAGAACCTCTGCTTCCGTCCATCCCGTCAGGGATTCTGCAACCGGGTTGATGAACCTGATCCGGGTTTCGGTGTCAAACACAATCACCCCATCCCCCATCCCGGTCAGAATATGAGTCAGCCATTCTTCCCGTTCATGCAGGGCACATTCTAGACGATGACGTTTTAGAGCCGTTTCGATCGCCACCCACAGGTCTTTTTCGCGAAAGGGTTTGAGCAAATAGCCAAAGGGATCGGTCTCCTTTGCCCGCTCTAGAATAGTCGTCGTAGCATGGGCAGTAAGATAAACGACCGGAACCCGAAACCGATCGCGGATCTCCTGAGCCGTTTCGATGCCATCGCGATCGCTGTCTTCTAACACAATATCCATCAAGATCAGATCAGGCTGCCAGGTTTCAACCAGGGCAATGGCTTCAGTGCTGGAACTGGCGATCGCTGGAACACAATAACCCAGATGCTCAAGGCTTTCTTTCAGATCTCTGGCAATGGCTCGTTCGTCTTCTACAATCAGGATCTTTGCTATTCCCGTTTTGAATGGGTTTTCTTTTAACGATGGGTTCATGATTTTAAATTAAACGTAATGCGAAACAGACACCCCTGACCTGATTCAACGGCGATCGCACCCCGCAACTGCTCAACAAAGTCTTGAACCAACGTTAGACCTAACGTTTTAATGCTAGATAGATCGAGCGATTGGGGCAGCCCGATCCCATTGTCCTGGACTGTCATGGTAATCATGTTCTCGGATCGAGTACAGTCAGCCGTCACAACCACCGTCACCTGTCCTGACTTTTTCTCTGGGAAAGCGTATTTTAGCGCGTTTGTCACCAGCTCATTCAAGATCAAGCCGCAGCAAATTGCTTTCTTCATTGGGGCAACGATGGATTCCACTTCAGTTTTAACCACTACGTTGGGAGCAATGAGGTGGTAAGACGTGGCAATATGCTGCACCAGGGCAGGAATATAGTCTCTTAAATTAATTTTTGCCAGGTTATCCGATTGATACAGAATTTCATGCACCAGGCTAATGGTCATGATCCGGTTCCAACTATCCTGTAATGCCTGGATTGCCTCGGGGTTGTTCAGCCGTCGCTGCTGCATTTGCAGCATACTCTGGATCAGTTGCAGATTGTTTTTAACCCGGTGATAGACCTCTTGCAGTAACACCTCTTTTTCTGCCAGAGCCGCCTGTAACTGAAGTTCTGCCTGTTTGCGATCGTCAATATCCCGTCCAACCGACTGAAGTTCTAGCAAATTGCCCTGATCGCCGTAGATGGCGCGATTCGTCCATTGCATCCAGCGCATCGTGCCATTGACACAGACGCGATGCTGCACGCTGCCAACCGGATTCTCTGGTGATAGGGCTGCCAGACAGCGATCGATCGCGGCTTGATCCGCCGGATAGATCAGGGGTTGATAGTGATGCCCAATCATTTCGTCCCTGGAAACTCCGTAGTAGCGACAAAAGGCATCGTTAACAAACAATAGAGTGCCATCTGCCCGAAACCGGGTAATTAGTTCTGTTTGATCTTCCAGAATTGCTAAATAGCGAGCTTCATTTTGTTGCACAACAAATTCAATGGCTTTGCGATCGCTAATATCTTCTGCAAAACCAATAAACCGCAACAGATTTCCGTCTTCATCTCGTACCAGATCAATTTGAGCGGAGATCCAGCGCACGGAACCATTGGGTAGGATAATTCGGTATTCTCTTTGAACCGATTTTCCAGTAAATTGATTTGCCAATGATTGATTGATCCGGGGGCGATCGTCGGGATGAATTGCCTCCAACCAGGAATCAGGGTTTTGATATAAACTTTCGCAACTGCGTCCCCAAATGCGTTCATAGGCAGGGCTGACATAGATAAATTCCCCTGTGATCGCCGAACGGACAAAGAACAGTTGACTGATTGTTTGGGCTATTTCCTGAAACCGCTGTTCGCTCTGCCGCACGGCTTCTTCTGCCTGCTTCAAGGGAGTAATGTTGCGTACACTCACCACCACTCCAGAGATCGTCTGATCGGCTTCTCGATAGGGGGAATAGGTAACACTCAAAAACTGCCGCCCCAATGCTGGAACCTCAAACCACTCGTTGTATTGCACCGTTTCCCCGGCAAGGCAGCGATCGAGACGGGGTTGAATAATCGTTTCAAACACCTCCTGCCCCAGCAGTTCACTGACCGAATGCCCAACAATATCGGTGTAGGACTTATTAAACCGATTCAGATATGCCTGGTTGACGATCTGGTAGCGGTACTGGCGATCGACTAGAGAAATGCCATCAGTCGTAGCGGAAACAATTCGCTCATATCGTCTAAAACGAGTTTCGCTGGCTTGCAGTGCAGCTTCTGCATGTTTGCGTTCGGTAACATCCAGAGCAAACGACAACATAGAGACTAAATTTCCCTGCTCATCCAGCAGAGTAGAGTTGTACCACTCACAGAACACCACCGAACCATCCTTGCGATAATTCCGGTTGTGGCAAACTGTATTGATGCCGCTAAATAGTTGAGCGATCGTCTGATTGACCTGCTCTCGATCCGCTTCAAAAACAAACTGCCAATCAAGGGGAGTTTTGCCCATGACCTCTGCAGCCGTCCAGCCAAACATGCTTTCTGCCCGTTGAGACCAGAAGGCAACCCGAAATTCTCGATCCCAACAAATTGTTGCCAGGGGGGAGTTTTCTAGATGGTGGGTAATTCCATGCAGTGCTTGCATCGGAGCAGTTTCTGCGAGTTTGCGATCGGTAATATCCAAGTATAGTGCCGAAGCAACTCATTTCTTGCTTTGGCAATAATTCAGGGTGCACAGTGGACGTAGCCGTAACTGCTTGCCGTTTCGCTCCAATACATATTCGCAGAAGTAGTCGAGCTGAGCACCATTTGCTGCTACAGAAGCCCCCTCAAACCCCCCAAGCTTCATCGATCGCCCCTATCCTGATGGGGTCTCATGTCGCCGTTTTATAATGAAAAGATGCAAAAGCTTACCATCACCCGACCTGACGATTGGCATCTACATCTCCGCGACGGTGCAGCCCTGAAAGCGGTTTTGCCCTACACGGTGCGTCAGTTTGCCCGCGCCATCATCATGCCGAACTTGAAGCCTCCTGTCCGCTCAGTGACGGATGCAGCAGCCTATCGCGATCGCATCCTTGCCGCCATCCCAGAAGGCAAACAATTTGAGCCCCTGATGACGCTCTACCTCACCGACAACACCAGCCCCGACGAAATTTTCCGGGCAAAAGAATCCCAATTTGTTAAAGCGGTTAAGTATTACCCAGCCGGAGCAACGACCAACTCAGATTTGGGTGTGACAGATATTCGCAAGTGCGATCGCGTTTTTGAAGCGATGCAGCAGGTGGACATGCCGTTATTACTGCATGGGGAAGTGACCGATACCGACGTTGATATGTTCGATCGCGAGAAGGTGTTTATTGAGCGACATTTAATCCCCCTCAAGCAGCGATTTCCCAACCTACGAGTGGTGCTTGAGCATATCACTACCTCTGATGCGGTGCAGTATGTCCTGTCTACCAACACCATTGCAGCAACGATTACGCCCCAGCATTTGTTGTTTAACCGCAATGCCCTGTTCAAAGGCGGACTTCGCCCCCATTTCTATTGCCTGCCCATTTTGAAGCGAGAGGAGCATCGTCAGGCTTTATTAAAAGCGGCAACATCGGGGAATCCGAAGTTTTTTCTGGGCACCGATAGTGCCCCCCATACCCGCACCAGCAAAGAAAGTTCCTGCGGTTGCGCGGGGTGTTTTTCGGCACTACATGCCCTTGAGTTGTATGCCGAAGCATTTGAGAGCATGGATGCCCTGGATAAACTAGAGGCGTTCGCCAGCTTCTATGGCCCCGATTTTTATCAACTCCCACGCAATACCGAACAAATTACCCTGTCTAAAACAACCTGGCGCGTTCCTGATGAAGTGCCATTTACAGAATCCGGGCTTGTCCCTTTGGGAGCAGGGCAGGAAATGACCTGGCAGATGGTGTGACATCCGCGTTATGCATTAGCCGTTATCGATTAGCTCAGCAATACCCACAACGAAAACCTGCTTATTTACTGCACTGCTTCTCTAATCTGGCGCTCCATATCGGGAGTTATTGCAGTCGAGCGAGCGGGAAGCTGCGTCGTTCCCCGTTCTCCGTCCCGCGCAATGTCATCAAGGAGTAACTTCATCTCAGCTATTTCACGAACCTGCGACTCAATGATCTCATCCGCAAGTTTGCGAACACGCGGATCGCTGATGCTTGCCTTCCGCGCATTGTTAATCGCAATGGAGTGATGGGGAATCATCGACTTCATGAAGTTGACATCTCCGATTAGTGCCTGGGTTCTATTCACGGAAAGCAGAATCAAGCCAAGCGTGGTGGCTACGCTGAGAACTGCAATTTTGATTCCTACTCCTCGGTACATCGACCACATAAAGGAAAGCATCACAACGGTCATCACGCATCCCATTACCAATGAGGCGACCAATCGGTTCACACTGAACAGTGCATGATCAAGGGAATACACAAGCTGATACATCAAGAAAAACATGATGAACGTTGAGGCTGCGATCATCGCCGCGAATCGGTTCCAGCCCATTCCTGGCATTTGTTTCTGTTGATCCATATTGCTTCTCCGTCGGAGCGCCACTATTTCAAAATAGTGCTTTGGCTCAACTCCCCGCATCACTCCTATGGCTAGCTCACGTAGTGAACGCAAGTCCAGCATAGGTTCCAGCAAGATTTAAGAACCTGCCGGATCTCAATATCGAACGCAGCCCAACGTTGCCCATGACCCGCCGCAGACAGTCTTGAACTCTCACCGATAACCTCTGTACCGTCCGCACCAACGCAGTGTTAGGCATCTGTCATAGCAATGTACTTCTATTGCAGTCTATGTCCTCCCAAAGCAAGAATTAAGATTAACCGATTGACCTTAATAAGCCTTCTGAATAAACTAAGATTAGTTTACTAATCTTATTCTCATGCTTGAAATCGCGAAGGAAGATATTATCTCCCGTCTTCAATTTGATAACCCTTGGTGGGAAACAGGTCGTCAAGGAAAGATTATTTATGAGGATGCTCCCCGGCGAAAGTATTTTGAGACTTTTTCTCAAAATATTTTAGATACAAGTGTACGCCGAGCGATCGTTTTAATGGGACCGAGACGGGTTGGAAAAACTGTCATGGTTTATCACAGCATTCGTATGCTTTTAGATTCTGACATTCGTGCAGAAAACATTCTATATGTATCTCTCGAAACCCCCATTTACACTGGGCTTCCTTTAGAACGTATACTTGGCTATTTTCAAGAATTATTCAAGCACGAGCGGACTTCAAAACTATTTATTTTTTTTGATGAAATTCAATATCTACGCGAATGGGAAATACATCTGAAATCTCTTGTTGATTCATTTCCTAGCTACCGTTTTGTCGCTACTGGTTCTGCCGCAGCCGCACTACGATTGAAGAGTACTGAATCCGGAGCTGGTCGATTCAGTGATTATGTTTTACCACCTTTAACCTTCGCTGAGTACTTAATGTTCATTGGAAAGGAAAATGAATTAATATCATTTGAAGATCATGAATTTGAGGGTTATGAATATTCACCTCTAGATACAGAGGAATTAAATAAAGAGTTTGTCAATTATCTCAACTTCGGAGGGTATCCGGAGGCTGTTTTCTCTAAAACAATCCGCTTAGATCCTGGTCAATATATAAAAAGTGACATTATTGACAAAGTTTTACTGCGAGACCTGCCAAGTCTTTACGGTATTAGTGACATTCAAGAACTTAATAGACTTTTCACTACCTTGGCATATAACTCTGGTAACGAGGTGAGTTTAGAGGGATTATCAAAATCATCTGGTGTAGCGAAGAATACTATAAAGCGCTATCTCGAATATCTTGAAGCAGCATTTTTAATTCGTCGTGTTGAGAGAATTGATCAAAATGTAAAGAGGTTTAAAAGAGCAGTGTGCTTCAAGGTTTATTTAACAAACCCATCAATGCGAGCAGCATTATTTGGGCAGCTTAAAATAGACTCTGGGGCAATGGGAGCTATGACTGAGACTGCAATTTTTAGTCAATGGCAACACAGTAAAATGATTGAGCTTTACTATGCACGTTGGAACTCAGGAGAAATTGATATTGTTCACCTAGACCAAGTACACCAATCTCCTTCTTGGATCGTTGAAGTTAAGTGGAGTGACCGGCCTCATAATTCCTGTTCTGAACTTGATAACTGCATAGAATTTGTGAAAAAAAATCCAGGTGTAGCCCAACCTATCAAGATCACTAGTCGTACAATCAGAGACAAGAACTTCTTATACAAAGGAGTACGATTTGAATTTGAGTTGGCTAGTCTATACGCTTACACCCTTGGTGCAAACATATTGCGGAGTATAGATGCCAAAGTTCAGCGACGGCGTACTCAATCCTTGTTTAACGAGTAGAAATCTAGCAAAGGCTGTCTGAAAGGTATGATTAAAGATGCCTAACTATGTATTAGGCAGAAACTTTCAGCCTAAGATCCTATCTGGTGTAGATAGGCAGAATCATTCAGTACGACACCTCAAATTTAATGTTTAGGTGAACTATTTCTGCATAAACGCTTCTCAAGCTGGATAGGTTGATTTTTTCGTATGATTTCAGGCTTTCCACGAAAGATTCCCAGCAGTTTGACCTCAACAACTCTGTAAGATGTCGCTCTCCCCAAAATTGATCAAAATGCGGGAGTGAATTGTAGCGGGTTAGAAAAATTACCCCAATTCACTCACAATTTGAGAAATGAACTATGGGACAGAAAGCGATTTGGATCGGTTCAACGATCGCCTTTACAGGAGTGGTTAGCCTGGGTTTGTGGCTGTTTAGCAATCTGTTTGTTGCAGGCGAATCAAGCGGCACAGAGGCGATCGCTGAGTTTCAACACTTGACCGACACGCCTGCCGCAGCAACGTCTGCACTGTCAACATCCAACGCTCACTTTCTGGTGGTTGTTGCAGGTATTGACCCATCCTTCTTCTTCAAGTTTCAAACCAATCAGCATTTCATCGACGCTTTAGTGGCTCAGCATCAGTTAGAGTTAACGTCCACTGATGCTGAAGTTTGCCAGGATGTTATTACTCATGGACCCATACGACCCTGGTGGAATGCCTGGATGCACTCCTTTAACCAGTGTTACGTCGGCTATTCCAACGGCGACATTTACCACTTGTTGTTTGATTCCAACAGCGGTGTCATGTTTTTGTATTTAGCGGACACTTAAGGAATTACTGAGAGATCTCGGTGACGATGGGCAGGTGGTTCTGCGAGACGGGTTGGTTAAACAACACCATGGTTGTAGTTTGGTTTTCCTCGAAGCCGATGCGCTCGTAAAACTTTTGCTGGTTGGTGGTCATCAGATAAACCCGCTCAACCCGATTGACATGGGGGTGCATCAACACCGTTTCCACCATCTTGCGTCCCAAGCCTGCTCCCTGATAGTCCGGGTGGATGACCACATCCCAAATCGTGGCACGAAACACTCCATCTGAGGTGGCACGCGCAAAGCCGATCAGGCGATCGCCATCCCACACCGTGACAACAGGCTTACTATGGGCGATCGCGACTTCTAAATCTTCAATGCGACGGTTACACGCCCAAAATGCAGCCGCTTTGAATAGATGTTGCAGTTGCTCCAGATCAATCGATCGATGATTTTGAGCTTGAGAAGCATCGTGGACACAAAATTGAATGTGGCTGCAATCCATCGTCTCCAGTTCCTTATTTCGTGATTCAGACGTTAATCAAAGTTTGCTATCTAGAAAGCTCTGTAACTTCATCCTGAAGCGAAGAGCTGATTTGTGACTGTTACATCTAAAGCTCTAGAACCATGGCGATCGCTCTATCTCCCTTTGATCTCCACAGGGGAGCAATATTTTCAGAGATTCAGTCTCTTTTTCAATAAGGAGATTCCAGAAAAATCGAAACCTTTGTTTACAAATCCGCTCCAAATGTTTTTTATTCCATATCGAAATCTATCTTAGATACAATAATTAACAATTCAATCCCCAAACAACTAGCATAAATCGATTTTTTTTATCCGGGTGTAGTTGAGACTCGTGTAGTCTGGAATTCATGACAATTCAGCATGATGATTAAGAACGTGTCGCGTCAATCTCTCTTGCGTCGCCTTGCTCAACTGTTTAACCGCTCCTTTGCCCATCATCGCCAATCAAGATGGCGATCGTCTCTGATTCTGGCGATCTTGCTAATCGCCTGGTCTGCTCTCCTGGGGGTTGGGTTAGCGCAAGCTACTGAACCACGCTCTACCGGAATCATGGCAGAGCCTGACCAACGCATCTTGTTGGCGCAGGCTACTGGTTCTAGCGCAGTAGGCACGGTAGATGTCGTTCCCCCTGCCCAGCAATTGGGACAAGACTTGTACTTAGAGAACTGTGCCAGTTGCCACATTGGGTTACCGCCGCAGATTTTTCCAACGGATACCTGGCGCAATTTGCTGCAAGACGATTCTCACTACGGTGTGCAAATTAACCCGTTCCGTCCTCCGACCTTGTTGGTCGTCTGGAATTATATCCGCACTTTTTCGCGCCCTGTTCTCCTCAACGAACAGGCTCCCTATCGCATCGAAGACTCCCGATACTTCAAAGCTCTCCACCCCAGAGTCGAATTTCGCGATCGCGTCCAGATTGATAGCTGCGCTCAATGTCATCCCAGTGCCCAGCAATTTAACTTCCGCCAGTTAACCCCAGAGTGGGAGAATGCTCCTTAGGAGGAGAGTGGGGAGTGGGGAGTAGGGATGGCGGACTTGACCACTAACCACTGACCATTGACCACTGACCATTGACCACTAACCACTAACCACTGACCATTGACCACTAACCACTAACTATTGACCACTAACCACTGACCATTGACCACTAACTATTGACCACTAACCACTGACCATTGACCACTAACCACTGACCATTGACCACTAACCACTGACCATTGACCACTAACCACTGACCACTGACCACTAACCATTGCCCCAGGATTGAGAAAAAGCTACACAGGCAATAGCCTAAGTTTTATGATAGATAGGCAGTTAGTGCGATCGCTCTGCTGTCACATTCCCTACCTTTTGGGCGGAGATTACCACTCCCCCTGCTTTGTGGCTTTGTGTCACGCTAAATAAGATGGACTGTTCAGATTAATTCATTGCCTCTTGCCATGCTAAAAACTCTGCTGGGTGACCCCAACGCACGCAAGCTTAAGAAATATAAACCTGATGTGGTTGAAATCAACCTGTTAGAGCCAGACATGGAGGCACTCTCAGATGAGGAGTTGCGGGGCAAAACAGGAGAATTTAAGCAACGCCTCGAAAAAGGTGAGACTCTAGACGACCTCCTGCCAGAGGCATTTGCCGTTGTTCGGGAAGCGGGCAAACGAGTGTTAGGACTGCGCCACTTTGATGTGCAGTTGCTCGGTGGCATCGTGTTACACAACGGGCAAATTGCCGAGATGAAAACAGGGGAAGGAAAAACCCTGGTCGCAACCCTCCCTGCCTATCTCAATGCATTGACTGGAAAGGGCGTTCACGTCGTGACGGTGAACGATTACCTGGCACGTCGCGACGCTGAGTGGATGGGACAGATTCACCGCTTTTTAGGGCTAACGGTTGGGCTGATCCAACAGGGCATGAACCCTAGCGATCGCAAAAGAAGCTATGACTGCGACGTCACCTACGCCACCAACAGCGAATTAGGGTTTGACTATCTGCGCGACAACATGGCGACCTCTATGGAAGATGTGGTACAGCGTCCCTTTAACTACTGCGTCATTGACGAAGTAGACTCTGTTCTGATTGACGAAGCTCGGACTCCGCTAATCATCTCCGGTCAGGTCGAGCGTCCCAGTGAAAAGTACATGGGAGCCGCTGAGGTCGCCGCTGCGCTCACCCGCAAGGAAAACGAGGATGACCCCAACGGACACTACGAAGTCGATGAAAAAGCCCGAAATGTATTGCTTGCCGATGAGGGCTTCATTGAAGCAGAGCGGATTTTGGGTGTGACTGACTTGTTCGACCCCAAAGATCCCTGGGCGCACTACGTCTTCAACGCGATTAAAGCCAAAGAACTGTTTATCAAAGACGTCAACTACATCGTCCGCAATGGCGAAATCGTGATCGTAGACGAATTCACAGGGCGGGTCATGCCCGGTCGTCGCTGGAGTGATGGCCTGCATCAGGCGATCGAAGCCAAGGAACGGGTTGACATTCAACCTGAGACGCAAACTCTCGCCACGATTACCTACCAAAACCTCTTCCTGATCTATCCCAAACTGGGCGGTATGACAGGCACCGCCAAAACAGAAGAGGCAGAGTTTGAGAAGATTTACAACCTGGAAGTGACCATCATCCCCACGAACCGCCCAACGGGACGACGCGACGTGTCCGATGTGGTCTACAAGAATGAAAACGCCAAGTGGCTAGCGGTGGCTCAGGAGTGTGCTGAGATGCACGAGCAAGGGCGACCTGTGCTGGTGGGAACCACCAGTGTTGAAAAATCAGAGTTGCTCTCTCGGTTGTTGAGCGAGAAGAATATCCCCTACAACCTGCTTAACGCGAAACCAGAGAACGTGGAGCGGGAATCGGAAATCATCGCTCAAGCCGGACGCAAAGGAGCCGTCACCATCTCGACCAACATGGCGGGACGAGGCACTGACATCATCCTCGGTGGAAACGCCGACTACATGGCGCGACTGAAGGTGCGGGAATATCTCATGCCCCGCATCGTCCAACCTGAAGATGAAGGCGAATTTGCGATCCCCGATGTCTCCTTCCGCGATCGCCCCAGTGGTGGCGGCAAAGGGTTCGCGGCAACTGAAGGCAAAAAGGCTAAAACCTGGAAAGCCTCTCCTCAGATCTTCCCCACACCGCTATCCGCTGAGACGGAGCAGTTGATCAAGGAAGCGGTTGATTTCGCGGTGAAAGAATGGGGTGAGCGATCGCTCCCTGAACTGACCGCAGAAGACCGTCTCGCCACCGCTGCCGAAAAAGCTCCTACCTCCGATGCTGTCCTGCTCAAACTGCGGGAAGCCTACAATCGCATTCGCAAAGAGTACGAAGAGTTTACTCACGCCGAGCATGAAGAAGTCGTGAGCCTGGGCGGCTTGCATGTGATCGGCACTGAGCGTCACGAGTCACGCCGGATTGACAACCAGTTGCGGGGGCGCGCCGGACGTCAGGGTGACCCTGGCTCCACCAAATTTTTCCTCAGCTTGCAAGACAACCTGCTGCGAATCTTTGGGGGCGATCGCGTCGCTGGCTTGATGAATGCCTTCCGCGTTGAGGAAGACATGCCGATCGAGTCGGGTATGCTGACGCGATCGCTTGAAGGCGCACAAAAGAAGGTTGAAACCTACTACTACGACATCCGAAAGCAGGTGTTTGAGTATGACGAGGTAATGAACAACCAGCGTCGGGCAATTTACGCCGAGCGTCGTCGGGTGCTGGAAGGGCAAGACCTGAAGGAACAGGTGATTAAATACGCCGAGCGCACGATGGATGACATCGTGGATGCATATGTGAACCCTGATTTGCCCTCTGAGGAGTGGGAACTGCCCAAGTTAGTCGGCAAGGTGAAGGAGTTCGTCTATCTGCTCCAGGATCTGGAACCCAGTCAATTAGAGGATCTGAGCATCACCGAAGTCAAAACCTTCTTGCATGAGCAGGTTCGCATTGCCTACGACCTCAAGGAGGCCCAGGTCGATGCCATCCAACCGGGGTTGATGCGACAAGCCGAGCGGTTCTTCATCCTGCAACAGATCGACACCCTCTGGCGCGAACACCTGCAACAGATGGATGCTCTGCGGGAATCTGTCGGTCTGCGCGGTTATGGGCAAAAAGACCCGCTGATTGAGTACAAGAGCGAAGGCTATGAACTGTTCCTGGAGATGATGACCGAGATTCGTCGGAACGTCGTTTACTCCTTGTTCCAGTTCCAACCCCAACCGCCACAACAGCCCGTCCCTCAGCAATCCACTGAGGTGGTGTAAACTCTCTTCTCTTTTCCTCGTTGCTAGGCTCTGCCTAGCAATGCCTTTAGGAGGCGGAGCCTCCTACTTCTTAATTCCTGCTTCTAGCTGGGAACCTGAATCTAGAGGTATCTCCTACAGCCCCAGCTTTGGAGGCAGAGCCTCCGGTAAAGCGTGACAAGGCTGAGCCTTATCACGAGAGGAAGCCTGTCACGAGAGGCAACTTAAAAACTTTACATGAGGCAGAGCCTCTCAGAGAACGTTCCCAGGCAGAGCCTGAGGAACGAGGTGAGAGGAAAAAAATTGATCGCGCTTCGTGCGAAAAGGGAAAAGAAAAAAGAGTAGAGGGCAAAAGGGCTGGAGGGTAAAGGGCTTCGACAAGCTCCAGCCCAAGGGTTACAAAGTCCTCGGAGCACTACACACAACCCGAAAACCGATATAGGGGTTACAAAGGTCGGGCGAAAGAAAGACACGAGAGGCAGAGCGACAAGACCAAGGAAGGCTGAACCAAGAGCCACCGCGACGCACCCGAAGCTCAAAATTTCCACCTGTCACCCACGCACTGCCATCTATCGGCGCATTGGTGTAGTTATCGTGCCAATGATCCGCACACCACTCCCAGACATTGCCGTGCATATCAAATAACCCAAAAGCATTGGCAGGAAAACTACCAACATCTGTCGTTCGTTGCCGATATCCACTCTTGGGCGCATCACCATCAAGGCTACCAATACAGTTCAACCACTCAACCGTAACCGTTTCACCAAAATGAAAGGGCGTTGTGGTTCCGGCACGGCACGCATATTCCCATTCTGCCTCACTCGGTAAGCGATAGTTGCGCCCGGTTTCGCTGGATAACCGCTGACAAAACTCCACCGCATCAAACCAGGACATCTGCTCTACGGGTCGCTGATCACCTTTGAAGCGGGATGGATTTAGCTCCAGGTCGTGTTCAACCGTGGGAAAGCCTGCTACCGTTTGCCACAATTTCTGGGTCACAGCATACTTACCCATGAGAAAAGGTTGCACTGTCACTCGATGTTGGGGGCGTTCATTCTCCTCTGAAGACTCCTCTGAAGCAGGAGCACCCATGATGAAGCTTCCACCAGGGATAGAAACCATTTCACAATAAACTCCATTCCCCAGGTCTTCGATATGTTGCTGAGCAGTCTTTTTCTGAGACTGGCGGTTCACCTGCTTGCCGCCGAATAAGCCTGCCTGGATCTGAAGCGTGACCACCTCAAACTCAAACGGCTGCAATGTCATTGGTGGTGCTGGTCTAAGTTCCGGAACTCGCTTTTCAATCAGATTGATAATCTCGTCCATCCCTGCTTTAAACAGGTTTGTACTTCTCCTTGTAACCAGATCAATGGCGTTGCGCTCTGCCAATTTCTGAATCGTCTGGGGAAGTTCCCCTAGTCTGGGCATGTTCGTGCCATCTAATAAGACCGGAATCACGACAAGCCCTAGCTCTAAGGCTAATGCAATTTCCTGTCGCACCCAATCATCTGGACTTTCTAAGCGTCGTCGTCCTTTTCCATCCTGCACACTCGACCAGGTAGACCCGATCACCACGAGCACCACTTTGCTGTCTTGCATAGCTTGCTTTAAGCGGTCTGGAAATGCAGCCTCGTAGTCGATCGAGTTGCGATCTAAAAAAACATGTTCTCGCCCAAAGTGGTCTGTCAGGTAATCATCAATCCGACCAACCACATCTTGACTGTCACTTCTGCGGTAGGAGATGAAAATAGATTCTTTGCTAGTCATCTTTGGGAGTCTAGGTAGGGTTAGCAACATTGAGCGAGCAGCGATCGCCCAGTCCCAGCGCAACTGCCTTCAGTGTATACAAACCCTATGTGCCACTATTCAGAAAAGAATAAAACATGAAAAATAAAGGATAAGACAGAATTTCTTTTATCCTTTATCGTTTATCTTCCTCTCGTTTCAAGGCTCAGCTTTGGAATGGAACATACGGAGGCTTTACCTTCAAAACCTCATATGAGGCAGAGCCTCTCAGAGCACGTTCCCATGCAGAGCCTGAGGAACGAGATAAGAACTTACACCGACTCCCCACTCCCCACTCCCTATTCCCCACTCCCCACTCCCTACTCCCCACTCCCTACCCCTGCTGGAGTGCTTGAAGCTGATTCATCACCCACTCATATTGCTGCTGATCGCCCTGCTGCTTCAGCAGTTGGATAGCGATTTTAAGATTGGCGATCGCCCCTTCTCGGTCGCCCAACCCCAACAGCACACTGCCCCGGTTGTAGTAAGCCCCTGCCAGATAGGGATCATGGGTGATCGTTTGAGTAAAGTCTTCCAGCGCAGCGGAAAGTTGCCGATCGTCAAAGTAGGCGCATCCCCGATTGTAGTAGGCATCAGCAAGGTGAGGATTCCGTTGAATCGCGTTCGTAAAATCGCTGATCGCCCCATCCAAATTACTCTGATTCAGGTAAATCGTGCCCCGCAGTTGGTAGGCATCGGCAATGCTCTCATCCTGCTGAATCGCCTCTGTAAAGGTGGCGATCGCCTGCGTAGTATTGCCTTGCTCCAACTGGTCTACCCCTTGACGAATCGTGTCTTTGGCAGGTGACTCAGAGGCACCAATTCCCTGACGATAGAGAGTCTGAATCTTGTGCAGGGTGCGATCGCAATACTCTTGCTCTCCCTGTTGCCGCCAATATTCCACTGCGTTTTGAAAGTCACTGAGAGCCGCCGTGGAGTTGCCCATCTCAAGCTGGAGGTTGCCCCGGCAATAGTAGGAGTTTGCCTGCTCTGGGTCAATCTGGACGCTGCGGTTCAGGTCATCCAACGCCCCCTGGCGATCGCCCATTTCGTAGCGAGCCAGTGCCCGTCCACCATAGGCAACCGCATTGTTAGGGTTCATGCGAATTGCTTGCGTGTGATCTGCAATCGCCCACTCATAGTCTTTCAGGTCAAACTGCATGGCTCCCCGCAGCGAATAGGCTAGAGGATGCCGGGGATTCATGTAAATCACACGGGTCACATCGGCGATCGCTTGCTGCTTTTCTCCCAGTCGATACAGAGCCGTACCCCGTCCCCAATAGGCATCTGTGGAATTGGGATCAAGGGCGATCGCCTCGGTGTAGTCTGCTACGGCTCCGGTGTAGTCCTGCGAGTCCCAGCGTGCATTACCCCGTAAGCAATAAACGTTTGCCGTGGGGTTGGTCGCAATCACCTGGTCAAACGCGGCGATCGCCCCTGCTAAATCGCCATCACGCAACTTCCCCAATCCCTGTTCCAGAGCATCCATTCGCTAAAACCGTCGTCCCAACAACCGCTGCTTCATCCCTTCTGCAATCTTTTGTCCCAGATATTCTGGAATCAAATTTTCATTTGGACCCAGCAAGTACAAAATCAAGCGCGTTCGCCCGCGCCACACCAGTAGATTAGCATTCACCACTAGCAAATCTTCCTGCCAAATGGCGTACATCACTTTGTAAAACAGCCCCGGTTGGTTATCCGCCTCAATCAACAGCGCAGGCAGATGAAACACGGGATCAACATAAAACTCAGTTTCGACCTGCTCTAACCCCGCATCCAGATTGAACTCAACCGCCAACATCTCCTCCACCTCAAACCGCCCTGCCAGAGCTTCACGCACCGCGCGGCAGACGTTTTCAGCCGTCTTATCGACCAGGGCTTTGCCACCACGCGACACCACCAGTTTGATAAACACCAGCATCGGCGGATAAATTTGCCCATAGAGGCTGAGGCTGTGAATGGTAAGCCCATACGCCGCCAGCACTCCAAAAATATCGCTCAATAAAAAAGATTGGTTACGATAGGCGAAGTGCAAAGCACTTTTGTTCCCTTCAGGCTTCAGTTCAATGACGGCTTGTTTCGTTTTGTAAAGCTGATATGCCAATCTCAGGTTTTGCAACTGGATTTCACTGCTGACAAATTGCTCATAAAACTGGGGAAACGCCCGATTAAAGCGTTTTAGCAGTTCCAGTGTCGATGGTTTTAAACCCGTAGCCATACTTTCAAACAACGATTTACCCGACCAGGGCGAGGGTGGATGCGGTGAACGGGATGCCTCTTATTAGAGAACGGTAGTCGTAGCGTGTCAATTTAAGGGAGAAGGATTAGGACAAAAGGAGGATGGAAGCATTGCCCCCAGCTAAGGATTCCCTCGTTGCACCTCTTCCTGATCTGTAGACTACGGCTATAAATCAAGGTCAATCTCTACAAATTACACGATTCAGCCCCGATCGCAGGGCTAATTTTCATCAACAGCCTACTCATGATTTATTTCGTAGATAAACGATGGGATAAGGATACGAGAGATATACTAACTATTACTGCTAAGTAAGTCGCCAGAAAAATCTTGGAGATAGTATTTTGCCGTCTGGCAATGTGCTATGACATTAAAGGCTAATTTCTAAATTCGGTTGGCTGACTTACTTATCTTATGTTTATTTATTGAAGTGTTACGCCTACATGGGTTTTTGGAAAAACTTATTTAGCACTTCTGATTCTGCTGCGGCACCTAAGTCGGCTTCGGTAGATGTTAACGCTGCTCAGGGCATCGTGACAAATACGGGTTCGCGCATCTTTTTTAGTACCGATCGCGACATCGACTTGTATGAGTTAGAAGAACTGTGTGATGCGGTGGGTTGGTCGCGTCGTCCTTTGCGTAAGGTCAAGAAGGCGATCCAACATAGTTTTTTGGTGGTGTCTATGTGGGAACAGCGAGGGGCGCAGAAGCGGCTAATTGGGTTCTCACGAGCAACCTCTGACCACGCCTTTAACGCCACGATTTGGGATGTGGTCGTGCATCCTGAGTTTCAGGGGAAAGGATTTGGCAAGGCATTGATGAAGCAGATGATTAAAAAGCTGCGGAGCGAAGACATTAGCAATATCACTCTATTTGCCGATCCTCATGTCGTTGACTTTTATCGGGGACTGGGGTTTATGTCAGACCCAGAGGGCATCAAAGGGATGTTTTGGTATCCCGATTGATGCAGGGCGAGGCATCCGGATAAAGCTCCTGGCACACCTGAACCATCATTGCCCGAATGCTTCGCCCTTACAAATGGGGTTCCAAGGCGACGAGCGATCGCGCCTGTTGAATCCACTGGGCTACTACATCGAGCGTCGGGCACAAGTCCTGACGTTGCAGAGTAGCCACCTGAAGTTTGAGCAGTTGTTGATGCAGCCTCGGTAGGGGAGTTTGAGCTAATTGCGCGGGAGATACAATCCCCGCATGGAGCAGCAACCCGCAATATTGACAGCCCACCATCGGAACCCGCGCCAGATCAGCTAGAGCAACCCACTTATAGACATGTTGTGGATGGATCTGAAGACGGGCAGCCAGAGCCTGCTGTTGAGCTATCGATCGAGTTTGACGCAGCAACCCTAGTGTTGTGGTGATGCCCAGTTTCACCAGATGATCGCGATCGCTATCACTCAATCCGGGCAGTTGTCCGATTTCCCAGTCGCTCGACCTGAGAGAACGCCGACCCGATTGCTGAGAAGCTCCCATAGTTGACAAAGTTGGAAGGGACTATCCTATCCTAAATAGTTCGTCTTTGAAAAGGGTCTTTTCAGACAGGTACATCACCTCTCAGCCCAAAAGGATATGCCAGGTCAGAATATCTCTCAAACCGTTATTCCAGAGGGACTGACACATCATTCAAATCCTAGGTACAACTCGTGATCAATAGGGGTAGGAATTCGGGGTGCAGGAAGTGAAGCCCCTGGCTGAGGCTGCACCCCCAAACCCTCTGGTTTTATTTCCGAACCTTATCTGTGAAAGCAATACTAAGGAATGGAGATTAGACGAGCAATTATAGAAATCTTTCTAACCAAAGTCACAAAGCAAGCTATACTGTTGGATGGTCAGTGCTTTAACTTGAGGTCGTTAACGAACTCGGTAAGACACTTGGCACCGGGATGTAGCGCAGCTTGGTAGCGCGCCTGCTTTGGGAGCAGGATGTCGCAGGTTCAAATCCTGTCATCCCGATCGCAACTTTAGATCCCTGGCTTCTTGCAGAAGTCGGGGATTTCGATTTGAAGCCTTTACTGAAGCTTCATTAGCCTCCTCTGTGCAACTCTATACATCTCAGGGCAAGGTAGGGGCGTAACGCTTTTTGATTATCATTCCCATGCGGAAAATTATTGCCCCACTCCTCATTGCCTCCTCCCTGCTAATTGGTAGCTTTCCTACTCTCGCTCAAGTTCCTAGCCGTCAACCCACCACTGGACAGGGATGCCAGTGCCCCTACGATATTGATGCAGCGGGTCGGCGTTGTGGTGGACGGTCTGCCTATTCCCGCCCAGGGGGTGCCTCTCCGATTTGCTACATGGATGAAGCTCCGGCAAACGCCCCTGTTCGAGTCTTTCCGGCGGTTGAATCTGCCTACGATCGCTACATGAGAATTGGCTACGACGCCAGCCGCAACCGCGACTATCAAACCGCCCTGATCAACTTCCGCCGCGCCCTCAACGAACGAGTGGGCGATCGCGCTGCCACTCAAGCAATTACAAACATGGAAGCGGCGATCGCGGCTCAAAGGAGGCAGTAAGGCTCATCGCCCTCTAACACGGCTGATTTGGAAGGCAAGAGTGATTTTGAGTTGGATGTCCTCAGAAACTCTGTCTTTGCCCGATACGGTAGACGGTTCGATCGCACTGATTTACAAGCTTACTTTGACAGTCAGACATGGTATGAACCACGCTATAGCCCCAGCCAATTTCCCAACAATCAACTGACCGATTTGGAGAAGAGTAACGCACAGTTCATCCTTGATTACCAGAAAAACCAATAGGTAGGGTAATTTGAGTTGAATGATTGGCGAATCAATTCGCAGAGCAGTTTTATTTTTGTAAAAGTTACAACTCCGGCGTCTGCGAGACGCCGGAGTTTTAGTTAAGCTCTACTGAGCACCACCAATGGTGATAGTGGATTGAATCTGGATGCTGCCATCATCGGCAACCGTCCAGACATCATAAGCTCCAGCCACATCTCCCGCATCGTTAAAGTCGAGGGTGCCGCTGGCTCCCTGAAAGTCGATGTCTTGCCCCTGCCGCACCAGTTCGAGTGCCTGACAAACATCTGTCACCTGTTCCCCTGGAGGATTTGCAACAGTCGCGATCTGCTCCTTAACGGCTGCACCTGTGTTGGCTTTAGCTGCCTCTGCCGCTAAAACGAGGATTGCCGCTGCATCCCAGGAGTTGGGGTCATAGACTTGGGGATCACGGTTGTACTTACCCGTGTAGATCTCCTTGAATTGGGCGATCGCCGGACCTCCTGCACTGGGAGCCGTACCAAGCACACCAGCAGCAATGAACTGACCATCAGAGCCTTGACCAATGAGTTCTGCCAGATTTCCGGTTTTCATACCGTCTGTCATCAGGAATTTGGTGTTACCACCGAGCAAGCCCTGCTCATAGGCTGCTTTGACAATCAGACTTCCGGTTTCTGGATAGGCGATTAACAGAACCGCATCCGGCTCTCCTTCAAAAGCAGCACTCACTTCCGAATCGAATGTCGTGGCATCGGGGGCATAACGGGTGGGATCAGACTCATTCACCACCGTACCGCCTAAGGCTTTGAAAGCAGGCACAAAGGCTTGAATCAAGCCATTGCCGTAGTCATTATTGATGGAGAGAATGGCAACCTCGGTAAAGCCCTGTTCCTGCGCCAGACGCGCCAGTGCTTCGCCCTGATAGGTGTCTGGTGGTGCCGTCCGGAACCAGAAGCCATTGAAGTCACCATTGTTAGCACGCTCTGTAAAGGTTGGGCTGGTGCTGGAGGGAGAAATCTGAATAACCTCGTTCCGAACAGCGATGTCAACTGCTGCGCTGGAAACCGAGCTAGCTGCCGCTCCAATCACTCCAGCCACCTGATCGACCTCTGCCAGTTTGGTCATGCCCGATGCCCCTGCCGCCGGATCGGTCTGATCATCTTCTGAGATCAGAGCAACGGGTTGTCCCAACGCTCCACCGCAAGCATTGACGGTTTCCACCAAAAAGCTAACACTGTCCTGCATCGGTGCCCCATACTGCGCCAGGTCACCTGTTAAGGGCAACAGCGTACCGAGTTTGAGCGCACCACCATCTGTAGCAGCGGGCGCAGTTTCTGCTGGAGACTCACCTGTCGCCTGAGGAGTTTCTGCGCCACACGCTGTTAGCAGCATCAAGAGAGCGACTGCCCCACTTGGTTTGCCAAGAGATTTGATAAAAGACATTTTGAAATAGCAATTCACAACAACTACTGTTCGTTGATTTTACTCAACGGAGTCCCCCAGCGATCGCTTTGTACAGTGAGTTTTACAGAGTTGTCTTCAGCAAACCTTAGATGAGAGCGGGACGTAGGGATCTCGTGGAACTAATTTGCGGCCTGCCAGTCATGATGGTTCATGGCGATCGCCCTACCTGTGATCCTCGCGCTAACCCAGGCGATGCGAAGCAGGCTTTGGGGTTATCGTAGTCTTGTTGCTCCTAAAAAATGGGTGAGAGATTCAGTGAAGTAACCGCTAAAACAAACTCGCAACCTGTCACTGCAACTCCAACCTGGAGCAGTTGTGCCAATTGATGAAACGGCACTAAAGCCCGACCCAAATTTTCCTGGTCGCAACAAGATACTCATTACACCTGTGGTTCTTGCTACTTTCGTTATTGAACTTTTCCCTGATTCGCGAAATTCAAATTTGAATTACATATAGCAATCGAAGAGCTAACTAGAACGGGGTATCGGAGTGAAGCCCCTGATTGGGGCAACACCCTTGCCCCTCCTGATCCCAATCGTTCTAACGGTTGCTATCGATATAAGGATTAGAGGGAACCAAGTGTAACGAAAGTTATACAATTCTTTGATGAACGTGATGCCAGTATCGTTACCCGGAGCATTTATGAAATCATTCGTTCGCTGGAGTACAGCTCTCAGTCTTGCTGGGGGTGTTTTGTTGGGTTCATTATTTGTTGGCGGTGCGCGATCGCTGGCATTAACCGCTGAACAAGTGGCAGAACGCCTACGCCCCGTTCCTGTATTTACCCTGACCGATCGGGAAGGTTCGCCGCTGGTGGCAACTCAAGAGGGTCAAAACAGCACTCCTGTGGCTGGCGTGTTTATCAGCATGCAAGATGCCCAAAATTTCCTCACCAGCCTCAGACAAAACAATCCTGATGTGGCGCAGGGTGTGCAGGTTACCCCCGTCTCTCTGGCAGAAGTGTATCAGCTAGAGATTGCAGACGAGTCTAATGAATTAGAATTTGCCTTCATCCCCATGCAGCAAGAGGTGCAGGTTGCGGTTGAAGTCCTGCGGCAAAATGGTGAAAACGTCCAGGAGTTTGAAGGTGTGCCCCTGTTTATCGCGCGGTCAGGAGCACAAGAGAATGGCTATCTCACCATTCAGCAAGGTGATCAGCAAGTCATCCCCATCTTCTTTAAGCGAGATGATTTGCAAGCGATGCTGGAGCGGGTTAGACAACAGCAACCTGAACTGACCAACAACGTCAGCATTCAAGTGGTCAATCTAGAAGGTTTGATCAATACGTTGCAAAGCAGTGAAAACCAGGAACTCAACCGAATTCTGCTGGTGCCCCCACGTGAATCGATTGAGTTCATTCAATCCCTGCCACGCGAAGGACAAGCACCCGCACCCCAAGGTCAACCCCAACCGCGTCCTGCTGCTCCTCGCCAGTAGAGATGGCAGAGTAAATGGGTAGATGGGTGGTCGAGTGGATAGGTAAATGTAGGTCAGTTCGGTTACACTACCCATCTATCCCCTTCCCACCCATCCCCTCATCCTCTATTTCCGACTCTCCATTCTCTGTCTCTACCTTGTCTTCTCCTCACTCCATCTCTGGTTTAGATTTGTGGCAATGGCGCATCGAAGCACGTCAACAGGCGATCGCTGCCACAGTACCCATCACAGAACTCGATTGGTTGCTAGAAGAAATCGCTGACCTGGATCGGCTGTCGCTGCGGTTAGAAACCTTTAAGGAGCGATCGCACATTCCTCTCAAGATCCCGTTTGCTGACCTCCAGCAGCGATGGCAACAACGCTTACAGGAGCGAGTCCCCATTCAATACTTAGCCGGAGAGACGCCCTGGCGACACTTAACGCTCAGGGTTGCTCCAGGTGTATTGATCCCTCGTCCTGAAACCGAGGGGATCGTTGATCTGGTGCTGGCTGCAATGCGCGATCGCGATCCGTCTCTGGCTCAAGGTCATTGGGCTGACCTGGGCACGGGCAGTGGGGCGATCGCGATTGGGTTAGCCGATGCTCTGCCCAATGCCACCATTCATGCCGTTGATTTCAGTGAGGATGCATTGGCGATCGCCCAACATAACGCTCAAACCCTCGGCTTTAGCCATAGAATTCGCTTTTATCAAGGTAGTTGGTTTGATCCCCTGAGTTACCTCAAAGGTCAACTCAGCGGCATGGTTTCAAACCCACCCTACATTCCCAGCCATCTGATCCCCACTCTGCAACCCGAAGTCCAGCATGAACCTCACCTGGCATTAGATGGCGGGACGGACGGGTTAGATGCGATTCGTCATCTGGTCGCGATCGCCCCCCACTCTCTTAAACCAGGCGCAATCTGGGTCATTGAAATGATGGCAGGACAAGCCGATGCTGTCACCCAACTGCTACAGCAGAATGGTCATTATGACAGCATTCAGGTTCATCCTGACCTGGCTGGAATTGAGCGATTTGCCCTAGCCTATTTAAAGAAATAGGGAGAATCGGGGGAGACGCGATTAATCGCGTCTCCCCCGATTCTCCCTAGCCCGTTTCCTATTGTCTATTTCCCTATGCCTCAAGTCACTCTCACCAATTTTGTCAAAGCGGCTCAAACAGGCGATCGCGTCCTCAGTTTTCCCACCGATACCGTTCCTGCTCTGGCGGCTCGTCCCGAACGTGCTGACCTGATTTTTGCTACCAAGCAACGCAGCCAAACGAAACCCCTGATCTTGATGGCAGCCGAGGCAACAGATTTGTGGCAATTTGTCACCGGCAGCGATGCAGAATGGCAGATCTGGAAATCAGCCATGGAACAACATTGGCCTGGTGCGCTGACCCTGGTTTTACCGGCTAGCGATCGCCTGCCCCGTCAAGTTAACCCCCTTGACCCGACCACTATTGGCATTCGAGTCCCCAATAGTGCGATCGCCCGTCACATCCTCCGCCAAACCGGACCCCTCGCCACCACCAGTGCCAACCTATCGGGTCAACCACCCTTACAAACCCAGATCGAGATTGAAACCCACTTTCCAGAGGTGTTGACCCTACTTCCCTCTGATTTAGAAACTCTCGTTGCAGAAGGTATCAGCGATATCCCCTCCCCATCAACCCCAACAGGGAACGGTACCCCTTCTACCGTCGCCCAATGGACTCAGGATGGCTGGAAGATCCTCCGCCAAGGCAACGTTACACTATGAGATCACCCATAGAGATTTGGGTCAAGGGTTTTACATCTCACCTACTTCACTTTTCTATGAATAGTGAATTACCCTGCTTCTTACGGCTTCACTCCCCTGTTGGTGAGCTTGTCGAACCACTCCCTACTCCCCATTCCCTACTCCCTCTTCCTCCTTATGCAGCGTCGCCTCTAACATCAAGCAATTCTGCCCGTTAATCTGCAAGCGATATTCCACCTTGTCCATCAGGCGGTTCAAAATCAACCATCCATATCCTCCCTCCTGGTGTTGCTCTGGGGCAGGTGGCAGATAGGTCGAGAGATCAAAGCCTTTACCGTGATCCCAGATCTCCAGATAAATATCCCGTTCCTTCAGCTCTAGCCGCATTAATACAGGTAAATTAGGCTGATCGCGATGAGCATGACGCACCACATTGGAATAGGCTTCAACTAACACCAACCGCAACCGATTTGCCTGACGAGGCCAATCTACATGATCCCCTAACTCAACCTCTAGAGAACCCAGTAACCAGTTCTCCACAATGTTTAAGAACTTCAAATCACTGGGTACATGTAGTTCAGTTCTCATCGCTACAACACCTCCAGAGACAGTATGGTCTGGTCATCCTCTTGAATTGGCGTATGAGCTTGAATATCTGCCAGAAGATGATCCAGATTGAGCGACTCCCCTTCCTGTAACAAGAGTTGCCATAACCCCTGTTGTCTCAACATTGACCCTTTTTCCTGATTATCTCCCGACCGATGAACAATTGTTGCCTCCGTAATGCCATCACTTGCCAGAAGTAATACTTCTCCCGATTTCAGAGACATCTCCCCAGCAGGAGCCTGCCAGACTGGCAAAATTCCTAGAGGGACTCCGCGCACCTTTAAGTAAATCGGTTCTATACAGGATTGATCTGAGGAATTGAGTAACTGCGCTGCAATCAATTGACGTGACCACACTAATGGGTAGATGTGCCCTGCATTGGCGTAAACCAACTGACGAGTGGATGGATTATAGCGAGCTAAAACCATCGTAATGAAACAGTTGTTACTCACCAGGTCTTCTGACAAGCTGCTGTTGAGATTTTGCATGATGATGTTTGGAGCAGGCGGCATCTCTTGCGATAATTCTCGCCTCAACACCGAAATCGCGCTTGCCATAAACAACGCCGCAGGCACTCCTTTACCCGATACATCCCCAACAGCTAACCAGATGTCACCTTGCGGATGGACATAAACCTCAAAAAAGTCGCCGCCAACCTCACGCGCAGGATAACAACATGCCTGCACCTTGACATGCTCCAAGGTGGGCAACTGTTGACGCAACAAATTACTCTGAATCTGCCGAGCCACAGCTAATTCTGCCCGCATTTGCTCAGTTTGCTGCTGAATTTGTTGATAGAGCTTAGCCTGGGAGATGGCCAGGGCAGCCTGTTCTGCCACGCCTTCTAACAGGCGAATGTCCTCTTCTGACCAGGCAGAGAGGTTGGCATATTTGTAGAGCATCAGTACCGCCAACACATCCTGCTGATAGATCAGAGGGACGATGAGTTGGGTAATACTGTTTCCATTGCTGTCAGTACTTTGTTTGGTGTGAATCCTGTGAGCCTCGATCGCCGAGGTCAGCAATTCGGGTGAGAGAATAGGTTTACTTTCCGCTTTTATCGCAATGTCAGAGCACCGTTTAGACGTGTGGACAAACGACTCCGGCAAAAGCTGATACGAGTGAGAAGCTGACTTGATCGATAGTTCGAGCGGATGCAGGATACAACCATCGGCATTGAAGCTCTCGCACAATGTCTCAACGATGGTTTGCAGCATACTGTTGTAATCGAGCGACTCTCGAATCGCGGTTGTGATCGCATTAAAGAGCGATTCTCGCTTGAGGGCACGATTTAATTCGTTGGTGCGCTGCTTCAAAATTTGATAGGTTTCAGCAGCTTGTTGCACCAGAACCTTTAGTTCATCTGGATTCCAGGGTTTCGTGACATACTTAAACACCTTTCCGGTGTTGATGGCTCCGACTAAATCTTCGACATCGGTGTAACCTGTCAACAGGATTCGGATCGTATCGGGAAATCGCTCGGCAGCCAGACTTAAGAACTCTGTGCCACTCATTCTGGGCATCCGCTGGTCAGAGATGATAATTGCCATCTCTTCTTCTTGATTGAGAATCTGCAATGCCTTGAGCGCACTTTCGGCCTTAAAGACATGAAACTCTCGCCGAAAGGTACGATATAACAAATCCAGGTTGTCAGATTCATCATCTACGACCATTAACCTGAGTTTGCTGTTATCTGCTGAAGTCATGCAATAATTCCTTCCCAAGTTGCTGTGACACAACTGCCAATCAGTTGGGAAATGTAAGGGGGGACAGTTGTAATCATCAGGGTTATGGTTATCCCTGGTGTAGCCGTTGGTAGATGCTAGCGGTCATCTCTTTGAGATACCCGCAAGGTGTCGCGCTTTGTAGTGGAGGGCATTTGTTGTAGCCCAGTGAAGATGCACAAACACAAATGATGCACGGGGAAGTGATTCGGCTAGTGACTCAGTCGGTTTGCTTTTCACATGACCGGGTATTCCCAGATCAAAGTTACCCTAGATCAGGCTAAGACTAACAACTCTTCTTACAGAGAACTAGGCGATCGCACAGGGTTAATTTTGAATCTTTGTTCACTATAAAATTTTTCTCTAAGAAATAGTCAACTTTTAGGCGATATCTAGGCAATATCGTTGATGGGGTTAGCCGTATACCAGTTTGCAACGGTGTAGAGATCAGCAGGTAAGCTTGGGCTGGACGGGACGGGCTTAAGGAATGGCTTGGCTACAGATTCAGATGGAGTGGGTGTTAGCTGGCGACGGTTGTGGAGGAAATGACAAAAACCCGGATGCAGTATCTCGGTGCGGTGCGGAGCAGTTTCCCCTTCAGGGTAATCGCTCAATTGGGTCTGTTGACGATTCTGCCCTTGTCCCAGGGCTGTATAGGTTGCGGAATCCGCTGCCCAGATCACCAGTTCCTTGCCTGTGGCGATCGCTACATCTAACGCCGCTTGTAATGCCTCAATACCCTGAGTGGTCATGGTGGTGACCTGAAGCAGATCGACGACAACTGTTTTAGTCGATTGCCGCAAAGCCTGTTCTAACGTGTGCTGAAATGTAGCGGAGGTTGTCTGGTCGAGATTGCCGCAAGGCTGCAACACGATCACTGACGTTGAGGCGGTGGCACAATCTGAATCAGACAAGACAGAGGATACGTTCATTGTGAACTCCTGGGGGGCGGAGGAGAATTTTTTTTGTGATAGAAGTGACAACACTTTCCTCTTATAGAATCCGGAAAAATTACGCTTGACGAGGTGGAGTTTGTCACGCTGGGTTTGTGTTTCTCGTCACAAGGGTCTAGGTCAAGTCAGCCGAGTTAGAGTGACTGGCGTGTGATCGGAGTCGTTTCTCATTGCAGCGATCGCCAAACCCCCTGGTTCTCAACTCCCGATTCCCCCCACCGCCAGTTTCAAAATGAATCGATACCACACTCTTGACTCAGGTCTGTTAAGCTAGTCAGAATATTCAAACCAAAATATTTAACAAGGCTCCAACGCAGATGCCAACTCTGGCACTTAATGCAGAGCTTCTCCTTTCAAAATCTGGTGTACCAAATCTGCTTTCACAGTCGCATTTGTCTACCCATAACGACTGACATCAGGACCCATCCGTGACTCTTCAAGTTGAACATCTACCTCATTCGTCTCCTGTGGAGCAACTCAATCGCCAGATGATCATCATTCTGGATTTCGGCTCCCAATACTCCGAGCTAATCGCTCGCCGTATTCGCGAAACCCAGGTCTATTCCGAAGTCCTCTCTTACCGCACAACGGTTGAGCAGATTCGTCAACTCAGCCCCAAAGGGATTATTCTCTCAGGGGGTCCTAGCTCTGTATATGATACGGGTGCTCCTAAGTGTGACCCTGCTATCTGGGAGTTGGGCATTCCCATTTTGGGGGTGTGTTATGGTATGCAGCTCATGGTGCAACAACTGGGGGGCGGTGTAGAGCGCGCAGAGCGGGGTGAATACGGCAAAGCCTCTCTCTACATTGATGATCCGACTGATCTGCTGACCAATGTCGAAGATGGCACCACGATGTGGATGAGCCATGGTGACTCGGTCACGAAAATGCCTGATGGGTTTGACCTGTTGGCACATACCGACAATACCCCTTGTGCGGCGATCGCCCATCACACCAACAAATTTTATGGAGTCCAGTTCCACCCAGAGGTGGTGCATTCTGAAGGCGGACTCGCTCTGATTCGCAATTTTGTCTATCACATCTGCGATTGTGAACCGACCTGGACAACCGCAGCCTTTGTCGAAGAATCGGTTCGTGAAATTCGCGCCAGAGTTGGCGACAAACGAGTACTCCTGGCTCTATCAGGCGGTGTTGACTCCTCCACGCTGGCGTTTTTGATGCATCGCGCCATTGGGGATCAGTTGACCTGCGTCTTCATCGATCAGGGCTTCATGCGGAAGAATGAGCCGGAACGTCTGCTCAAGCTGTTTCGGGAGCAGTTCCACATTCCAGTGGAGTACGTCAATGCGGGCGATCGCTTCCTCAACAGTATTGCTGGTGTCACCGATCCCGAAGAAAAGCGCAAACGCATCGGGCACGAATTCATCCAGGTGTTTGAAGAGGAATCGAAACGCTTAGGACCCTTTGACTATCTGGCGCAGGGTACGTTGTATCCAGACGTGATTGAATCAGCAGATACAAACGTTGATCCCCAAACGGGCGAACGGGTCGCCGTTAAGATTAAGAGTCATCATAATGTCGGTGGTTTGCCGAAAGACCTGCGCTTTAAGCTGGTCGAGCCACTGCGGAAGCTGTTTAAAGACGAAGTGCGGAAGGTGGGGCGATCAATCGGTTTACCCGAAGAGATCGTCAACCGCCATCCCTTCCCCGGTCCTGGATTAGCCATCCGGATTCTAGGGGAAGTCAGCGCTGACAAGTTAGAAATCCTACGGGATGCCGATTTTATTGTTCGCCAAGAAATCAACCGACGTGGGGTTTATAGCGATTTCTGGCAAGCCTTTGCGGTGCTGTTGCCGATCCGTAGTGTAGGTGTCATGGGCGACCAACGTACTTATGCTTACCCTATTGTGCTCCGGCTTGTTTCCAGCGAAGATGGGATGACTGCGGATTGGTCGCGAGTGTCCTACGACCTGCTAGAGGTCATCTCCAACCGCATTGTGAACGAAGTCCGGGGTGTGAATCGGGTCGTCTACGACATTACATCTAAGCCACCTGGAACAATCGAGTGGGAGTAACGCTTCCCTCTCTGATGTTTGTTTTTCAAGAGGCAACCGTTAGCTATTCTCCTAATTAGTTCGGGATATTGCAGTTTTCTAAAGGTTCTTGTGGAAAACCCACGAATTCCTGTGGAAAACTGCTTTTTCCTGTGGAAAAGTGGGTTTCTTGTGGAAAAAGCGGCAATTTTTTGCGATCGCCTTAATTTTCCTACCTCAATAATTCCCAGGAAACGAAAATTGCAGAAATTCGCGTCCACCTCCTGCAACCAGGTTGGCAATTTTGCTGGGTCAGCAATACCTAAGCCCCAAGGAGTCCTTGCAACAGTCTCACTAACAGTACAACTACTGTAATAATCCCCAACCCCAGCAACAGAATCGCAATTACAACAGCCACGACAAACCAGCGATCGGCAGCCCGTTGCGGACGTGGATTTGCCAGATGCGCTTCCAACAACGCTAGATTACGGGCATTGGCTTTCCAGGTGACATCGAAAATGTCTCCTAAAATCGGCACCGAACCCACCACCGAATCCATCAACAGGTTGGTTCCCATACGGATGATTGTTTCCTTGGGCAGGCGAAATCGCAGTGCCTCCAGAACAATGTAAGCCGACAGCACAAACCCCACCGCATCTCCGCCTCCGGGCAACAAACCCAGCAACGGATCAATCCCAACACGGTAGGAAGTGCCTGGAATGGGCACTGCGTTATCCAACAATTTTCCAACAACCCGAACCCGTTGGAGAGCTTGCTCATCGCGAGCATGAAGGCGACTGATCTGAGCGTTTGGATGCGGTTCCATTCCTGACCTGATAAGTGATGTTGCATCTCAGACTTTACCATCATTGCTGATGGCGATCGCCCCAACGGGGGAAGGGCTTTGCACTATCCAGATTGACTGCCCAGTTTTTTCCGTCGATTGCTCATTCTGCCAATGCAATCCGGTTACCTGGGCGATCGCTATGCAATCCTATGACCCGCTGCAACGATGAGTTCTTTAAACGTTTCCTCAGATGCTTTAGACTCAACTGTCACCGTTTTAGTAGCCGCATCCACTTCAACACGGGCGTTCGGTTCAGAGGTCAAGATGGTTTCCTTAAGGGACTGGGCAGCTTCAGGACTATCTAAAGTCGGAACGTTGAGTTTCAGTGCCATATCACCATTTGCAAATACTTCAGCTTCATTGTCTGGTTTGGCAACTTGATTGACACGTCACTGAAGATAGATTTCAGTGTCAATTAAACGTTGATGATTAATCGTTAATTATCCAGGGTTGATTGTTCACTACCAAGCAGCAACAACGATTGACGATTGACACCAATATTAAATTGAAAACGCGACATAACTCTGTAAGGTGGCAGTGCCAAACCCCTCCTAGATTTTGATTGCCTAAAATCCTGTTTAGATCGGTTTGACCATCAACCATCAACCATCAACCATCAACCATTGACCATTGACTATCAACCATCAACTATTGACCATTGACCATCAACCATTGACCATCAACCATTGACCATTGACCATTGACCATCGACCATTGACCATTGACCATCAACCATTGACCATCAACCATTGACCATTGACTCCTAGCGATCGCCCCCTCAGCCCACAGTTCCATTTGTTACACTGTTCAAACATGCGGTTTTAGTCATCTCCCTATTTGCTAGTTAAGGATGTCCATTTATGCCGTCCACTCTTCTTCTTTCCAAAGAATTGCCCAGTCTCAAGTACGTCGCAACGGGCGATCGCTTTGACCAGACTTGGGAAGCCCCCCTCGCCACACTATTGGGATTAGGACGGGCAGCAGGAGCTGACTTTGTGGAATTTTTCCTGGAACGGGTCAACTACATCAGTTGTCTGGCTGAGGACGACGCCATTACCAGCATCTCTCCCAGTCTCTCCACTGGAGCGGGCGTTCGCGTCTTTCGGGGCAAAGCCGACTGTTATGTCAGCACCAACGACCTGTCGTTTAGCGGACTCAAAGCGGCTCTAGAAAAAGGTTTGTCTATTCTTGGCTTACACCTACCGGGTCCAAACGCCTTTGTGCCTGAAATCAACCTGGAACTGCTGAGAGATTACGCCAGCGTTCGGGGCAAAGAGAGTTGGTTATCTGACTGTAGCTCCATGCGTGAAATGGGCGAAATCTTGCTGAGCGCAACAACAGAACTCAACCACAAAGCAAAGCATGCCCAATCTCGCCGAGCGTCCTATTTCCGGGATTGGCAAGAAGTGTTAGTTGCCGCCAGCGATGGCACTTTTGCTCGCGATATTCGCCTCAACCAATCCGTTGGTTACAGCCTTTTGTGTGCCGATGGGGCGCATCGCTCCTCCATCAGCAAGCGAGTCGGCAGCACCAGCGACCCTGCCTTCTTGCGGGGGTGGGCTTATTCCACAGACGCCGATGAGGTTGCCGATTCCGCCGGAAAGATGCTCTACGCCGATTACGTCGAGTCGGGCACCTACCCCATCATCATGGCGAACCACTTTGGTGGTGTGATTTTCCACGAAGCCTGTGGACACTTATTAGAAACAACACAGATTGAGCGAAAGACCACTCCATTTGCTGACAAAAAAGGCGAAAAGATTGCTCATGAAAGCCTAACCGCATGGGATGAGGGGCTTTCCTCCAACGAGTTTGGCACCATCGATATGGACGACGAGGGGATGCCCGCTCAACGAACCCTACTTATTGAGAATGGCATTTTGAAAAATTTCCTGTCCGATCGCGCAGGCTCAATGCGGACTGGACATCCTCGCACCGGAAGCGGTCGTCGTCAGGGCTACACGTTTGCCGCCGCAAGCCGGATGCGGAACACCTACATTGCCCCCGGTGACTACTCGGTTGAGGATCTGTTTGCCTCCGTTGATAAAGGCATCTACTGCAAAAAGATGGGTGGTGGCAGCGTCGGTGCAACTGGAGAGTTTAACTTCGGCGTCGAAGAGGCCTACTTAATTGAGAACGGCAAAATCACCAAGCCTCTGAAGGGAGCGATCCTGATCGGGGAAGCCAAAGACATCATGAATAAGATTTCTATGTGCTCCAACGATTTGGGTCTAGCTGCCGGATTCTGCGGTTCCATCAGTGGCAGTATCTACGTCACGGTTGGTCAACCCCACATCAAAGTTGATTCCATCACAGTTGGAGGTCGTTAAGCTATGCCCAGTGTGAACGAAATTTCATCGAATGCAGCCGCGATCGCCCAACAGCTTGGCATCCAGAAGTACGACATCTACGGTTCCTCCGTTGATGAAACCAGCGTTCAGGTAGACTTTGGTGAACCAAAGCAGGTCAAAGCCTCAAACCGCTCCAGCGTTATCGTGCGGGTGTGGAACGAGAACAACTCCTTAGGAGTCACATCCACCACAGATGTTGATGCCAAAGGGCTAGAACTGGCACTCAAAACCGCCTATGAAGCCAGCCATTTTGGAGCCAAGGAAAATGTTCCTGACTTCAGCCCCGAAGCCACAGTGCCGATTGAGGAAGTCAATGAACACTTTCCCCAAGCCCCGGTCGATCGCCTGATTGAGACGCTGGTTCAGGCTGAAAAGCAGTTGTTAGAAGCACATCCGGCGATCGCTGGAGTTCCCTATAACGGGCTATCGCAACGCGATATCAGTAAGTTCTACGTCAACAGTGAAGGGGCAGTACGGCGTGAGGCAGGCTCCTATGCCTCCATCTACCTCTACAGCAAAACCGAGCAAGAGGGCAAAAAACCCCGTAGCGGTGGAGCTTACCGGATGAACCACAGCCTTGACCAGTTGGATATCGACGGCTGTTTCAAAGAGGCGGCAGACAAAACCATCAGCCACCTCAACTACAACAAAGTCAAGTCGGGCAAATACCGCGTTGTCTTTTCCCCAGAAGCATTTCTGAGTTTGTTGGGCGCATTCTCCAACCTGTTTAACGCCCAGAGCATTTTGGACAAGCAGAGTCTTTCCACACCAGAGTCATTGGGCACGCAAATCGCGTCTCCCCTCTTGTCGGTGTGTGATGACCCGTTGCATCCCGGCAACATTGCCCAGGAACGCTTTGACGGAGAAGGCACACCAACCCGTCAGGTTCCCCTGATCACGAAAGGGGTTCTGACCAGCTTTTTGCACAGTTCGGGAACAGCAAAGCGGATGAATGCTCAACCGACTGGAAACGCTAACATTGGCGCAAAGGTCACAGTTAGCCCCCACTTCTACCACGTTTCAGCAGGCGAACCGGGAGAGCAGCATTTGAGTTTGGAAACCGCTGAAAACGTCATTTGGATTGACGATTTGCACGCGCTCCATGCCGGGGTCAACGCACTGCAAGGCTCGTTCTCGCTGCCGTTCGATGGTTGGCTTGTGAATAAGGGCGATCGCGTTAGTATCGACTCCGCCACGATCGCAGGCGATTTCCTCAGCCTGTTGAAATCCATTGTCTATGTGGAAGCCGAGGAAGAAGTAACTCCGGGAGGGATCTCACCCAAAATTTGGGTAGATGATATGTCGGTGACAGGCGAATAACTGCTCTGAGATAGCCTGAAACTTCTAGATCTCCGGATTCCCACAGAATCCGGAGATTTATGCTTACTTCAATTTCTGTTTCAAGACCAGGAGAATTTGGGAGACTTGTTTTTTCAACCCCATTAATTCTGACTTCAGCTTGGCATTTTCATTTCTCAGTTCAAAAATCTCTGCTTTTAACCCTGCAAAACCATCGCGATCGCTCACCCCATTAGGAGACTCTGCTTCAACCCCATGAGATGTTGAATTCACCAGAGTTACAGGTCGCGTGTGTTGCAACTCCTGGTATCGCTGTTTCGCTTTAGTCGTCGCTGACTTAATTGCTTTTAACAACAGGTTCTGCTCAAACGGTTTGCTGACAAACTCAAAGTAGTCAAACAGTTCGGGCACTGCTTTTTCCACGTCTTCACGCCGACCCGACATCATCACAATCGGGATCGTCTGCAACTTCGGAAAGGTTTGCACTTGTTGCACAACCTCCCAGCCATTCATACGCGGCATAAAAAAGTCCAATAGCACAAGGCTGGGGCGTTCCTGCTGAATCATCTCCAAGCCCTCTGCGCCGTCTTTTGCCTCTAGAATCTCAAAATTGCCTTTAGGCAACATATCTTTAATTTGCATCCGAATTGTTTTACTGTCATCAACAATTAAGATCTTTTGACTTTCCATAATGCTGTGTGCCTAAAGGCGAACGTTTTTAGTATTTGATAGCTCCGCTTGAGACATTCAAAGCAAGCGTAAAAATATAGCTTTGGTCAGAAAGCTCAAGGCAAAGGCTTAAACCCTGATGCTGGAAAAGCTTCCTGACCCGCCTCTGCCCATCAAATGTGGCTACGGCTATATGTCTATAGCAATCACGAAGTACAACTCGTCGTAAATAAAGGTGGGAATTTGGGGTGCAGGGGTGGAACCCCTGGCTGGGAGCACAGCCCCCACACCCCGTGGTTTTATTTCCAAACCCTATCTGTGAATAGCAGTATTAAGACAGATACGACTATGAGATCTATAGGCTTCACCTCTAGCAAGAGATAGGAACCTTTACACCCCGTTTTAACTGCTGTTTGACTGCTATCGAGTCATCCCAAATCGCTTGTGAGAACCTGCACCCTGACCCATCTCACCCCTACCTTGGGATTGCTATATCGGCGTAGACATTGCATCCTGAAAATTGTCCGTTTATCGTCTGATCTCTACACCAACGACCACCATCTACAGCAACAACCATGCATTAGGACAGAGTGTTGGGATAGACTCCCAAGTGAGAAACCTCCACACTTTCTGCAATTTTGGTGTCCTACATAGGTGGCAACAGCCGTATGTGGCAACAGCCGTATGTGGCAACAGCCATATCTCTTTATTTCTTCATTAAGAGACCTGTTTCAGGGTCGTTAGCTAAAAGATTTACTAGACTTGCAACATTTCTATAATTCCCCACTACAAACGAAAAGCTCGATAGAAGAGTACATTTCTATCGAGCTTGTCTGTATAGCGATTGCTTATGTATTCGGGGGCGATCGCCCTTATCCGGAAATCTGAAACCGCAAAGTCTAGCAGCGCATGGCATTTCAGCCACGGTTTCTATTCAACCTGACTCGTTTTGTAATCGCATTTAAGATAGCTGAAGCTGAGTATTTATACTATTTCCGCTCATGGTAACACTTCATTAAGTTACGTTTAATGTCACCCCCTTTGAGCCATCACTCAGCTTTGTTAGTCTACAAACAGTGATGACAACTATCCATGTTCTAGAGAAATTTCAATCTCTGGGCTGTGAAGTCGCTATTGTTAGCAAAACGCTTAATTTAGAGGATTTCTGGGTTAAAGAATGGCAGTGCAACGAAGGTTTGGCAAAAGCAAAATCCTCTATCAAAGTGTTTAGAAATCATCCTTTGATAAGCATAATTACTCTCACAAATTCATAGCTGTTATTTAGCTATGAAGGCAGTTAAAAAGACAATATATAAAAGCTGAAATACTCCTCAATCAGGAGTTATAAGCCATGAGTAATTCATCGTCTTTCAAACGGAGTCGTTCAAAAGATGAATGAGATCTGCTTTAAAAAATCACTAAAATTAAATCCTTAATTTCTTCTATAGCTAAACGGCTTAATCAAACAATCCCTAATAAACCTTTAACAACAGCCTCTACCTCATTCAAGATTATGAACAAGTACTGTAAAGCCTGGATTCAAGAGTGGTGTCAGGAAAATGGCTGGACTGACCTATTTTTAGAACGTCGCGATTATTGGGCATTTCCACCGCATGCTGTTATGCCCATGCCTATTCCGACCGAAGCTCTGCAACTCATCAAAGCTGAAAAAGGCATGAGTCCTGAAGAACGGCTTTGGTGTGCCTCTGCCTGGTTTGCTGCTGTGACAGGGGCATTGCTAACTTACTGGTTGCAGTCCCCAATGCCCTTAGTTGCCGCATTTGCTTTCAGTGCGATCGCCGTTGCCAAATTTGAGGATGATGATTGAGCTCCAGATGAGGTTACATCAGAGGTAGCCCACTCAATCGGGCGATCGCTACATCTGCAATCATTGCCAACCCTGCTCCAAATCCTGGCAGCAAAAACAAAACCATCATTGCAAAGAAGCCAAATGGGCTGTTTTGTAATGGCTTTAGTCCGGGGATGATCTCACTCAGGACATGAAAGCCGTCTAACGGGGGAATCGGCAACAGGTTAAACAAAAAGAGAATCAGATTAATTCGAGCGGCCAGGTAGAAGAATTCCAAGCTGAACAATTCCTGCGAAGAATCAGCCATGATTCGCATGAGTCCGATAAACAGCAACCCCAAGCTCAGGTTGAGGAATGGACCTGCCGCTGAAACCAGGATATTGCTGAGTTTGGGGATGCGGAAATTTGATGGGTTAACGGGCATCTGCCCCCAAGCAATGCCTGCGACACACAAAAAGATAATGGATTCCCAACCCATGTGAACCACTGGATTGAGGGTTAGGTGACCACTCTTTTCGGGTGTGTCATCCCCCTGAGTTACAGCTACAAATCCGTGAGCTAGTTCATGGAGCGTGACCGAGAGAATGACAATGATCACAACACGCAGGAAGAGGACGGGATCATCGAGTAGAACGCTGAAAAACATATTTTGAAATTCACCCCAGACAGAATTGGTTACCAACGAGCACTTGAGCGAACCGAGCTATTCTCTTTTACTAATCTCCTCTACTCAACTGATTTATGCCATTTCAGAAGGAAATTTAAGGCAAAAAGAGTTCTTTTTCTACCGTTTCACGCCTAAATAGCCCCACTGGTTGCCCAATTTAATCGCTGCGCGATCGCCATGAAAAGCTCGCACATCCTCAAATTGGGGTTCAATCACAAACTCTCCAGTTTTATTGATATATCCCCACTGACCTTCTACCCGCACAGCAGCTAACCCACAGGCAAAGGGGTAGGCATCCTCAAATTGCAAGGCAATGACGGTTTCACCAGATGGATTGATATAGCCATAGTGTTCCTCATTGCGGACGAGGGCTAACCCTTCTGTAAAGCTAAACGTGTCATCAAATTGAGGGTCGATGACAAGCTTGCCGGATTTATCGATGTAACCATAACGACCATCCATCCGAACACGAGCTAACCCCTCGTTGAAGGTATGGGCAACATCAAACTCTGCTGGAATGACCAGTTCTCCAGCCTTATTGATGAAGCCGTATTTATCGTTGAGCGTTACCCGCGCTAACCCTTCTCCGAAAGCATCAGCACTATCAAATTGAGGGGGAATCACAATTTTGCCGGATTTGTTGATGTATCCATATTTATGGTCAATCTCAACGCCTGCTAGCTCTTCATGAAATGCCTGAGCAGCACTCTCAAATTGAGGTTCAATGACCATTTCTCCGGTTGGATCGATGTAGCCGTAATACTGCTTTAGCTCCACCCGTGCTAAGCCATTGGCAAATAACTCTGCTCCATCAAACCGGGGGTGAATCGCTAATTTTCCGGTACGGTCGATGTAGCCCCATTTGTAGGCGATCGGTAGTTGCGCCAAGCCACCTGAGAACTGATACACCCCTTCTCTAAAGCCGCTAGCTAAATCAAAGTCAAGCTCTGGTTGGATCACAAATTCCCCGTGGGCATCGATGTAGCCCAGATAATCTTCTACCACGACCGGAGCCAACCCCTCAGAAAAATCTTTGACCCAGGCAAATTTTGGGCTAATGACGATGTCATAGCTTGGGGGTTTGGGTTCTTCGGGCAACTCCTCCTCAGGAATGGCGATCGCTCTCACAATGACAGGAGCGGGGAGTGCCTCTAGCACTTCAGTCGCCGATTGATAGCGATCTTGCGGATCAACGCGCACCATCTTATCCAGGATGGCGGTCAATTCAGGGGTAACCTGCGCCAAGTCGTGCCATTGCACCTCCTGCGTATCAGGATGACGGGGCAGTTGATTGGGCATATAACCTGTGACGGCTTGAATGCCCATCATTCCCACCGCATAGATATCACTACAGCGTTTTGGTTGCCCTTCCATCTGCTCTTTGGCAATATAGCCCGGAGTGCCAATGGGTTGTGTGATGATTGGCTCCCCGTCAGGGGTGACCGTCAAACTCCGAATCGCTTTGATGCTGCTAAAGTCAATCAGCACAAGCTTTTTATCCAGCCAGCGACGAATCAAATTTTGGGGTTTGACATCTTGATGGATGATGTTGTGTTGGTGAACGATTGCCAGAATTTCCAGCACTTCCCGCAGCAGGGAAACTAGATTTTTTTCATCCCAGCGATCGCCCAGGGTGAAGGCTTGCCGCAGATCATGCCCATCCACCAGTTCTTGCACTAAGAAAAAGTCGTTGCCCTGCTCCAGATGATCAAATAGTTTGGGAATTTGATCGTAATTGCCTAACTGGTGCAGTGCCTCAGCCTCGGCCTGAAACAACTCTCTTGCTTGTTGCAGAACAGATGGTGTTTTGGATAACGGCTGAATTTTTTTAACAACACATTTAGGCCGTCCTCGACGGTAGGTATCTTCTGCTAAGTAGGTTTTACCGAATCCACCGCCTCGCCCTAATTCTCGAATCGTTTCGTAACGTCCGCCTACTAACATTAACTTCCTCAATTCCAAAGGGGGACATTTGGTTCATCACGCAATTGCCCAAACGAATTGGGCAGCAGCCAATCGCTCTAAAGCCACAATTCTGAAAAATCCCTGATGAATCGGTGTAAGCAGACGACATCTGTCTTAATCAGCACCACTAACTGCCAAGCAAAATGAGGGTGTCTCATTAAAAATTCATCGTTTTACACACCTATCCGGGGTTTCATTTGAGGTTGTCAAAATTGCTTAACACCCCTCATCCAACTCACTTCTTTTAAGGCGATTACACCCTAGTTCAGTATGCCCACTTCAATCGCTGGAAATCGCCAAGATTCTGTGAGGGTTAGGCAAGCAGGAGCAAAGAAAAAGTGAAGTCAAATAAAAAAGTAGGAAGAGAAAAAAGAGATGAAAGATGGCGATGAAAGCTTGTACAAATTAGGTTTTTGATTCCTCATTCATGACCATGGCATCCATGATCATTTTGCAAACCGTTTGAGCCGTCGCAGGAGCTAACAAAACTCCGTTGCGATAATGCCCCGTTGCCAGAAGCACACGATTGTAGCCCACTAGAGGAGCGATGATTGGGGCAGGTTGGTTGTGGGGACGAGGGCGCAACCCCGACCAGGCTTGTAGTCGCTCTGCCGTCGCTAAAGCAGGACATAGGGCGATCGCTTTTTGCCATACCGCTTCTAACTGCGCCTGATCTGCCCTAACCTCTGCATCTGTGGGAAACTCGACGGTCGCCCCAACCCAATACTCCCGGTTACCTAAAGGGACGAGATGCACATCTTCCCCCGTGATCACAGGCTGGAAATGGCGATCGCCCAACATCTCAGAAACTTTGATGCGGATTGCCTGCCCCAAGACAGGACGAATCTCGACAGGAGTCGAAGCTACTTGAGTTAAAGGGGTTGTGCCTAAGCCTGCGGAGAGCACCACCCAATCCGCTTCTACGACTCCAGCAGACGTTGACAGGCGATGGATGGGTTCATCGGGTAAGGATTCTATCTTTTCAACTGGATTGTTGAATTCAAACGTCACTCCGTTTTGCCGTGCCGCCTCCACGAATGCCAGGGTCAACGCTGTCGGGTCAAGCTGGCGATCGCCCGGAGAGTGAATCGCCCCAATGAGGCGTGAATTTTGGATGTGAGGACAGCGTACTTGAAGTTCAGCCAAGTCCCAAAGGCCAAGTGAATAGCCCTGGTCATGACGAGTTTGGGCAAGGTGCTGCCAGGATTGTAGGTCATCTCCCTCAAAACAAAGCAACACGATCCCCTGTCGATTAAAGGGAATGGTGTTTCCTGTCTTTCCTTCTAACTCTGGGATCAGGGTTTCGTATCGCCGCATACTACGGCGACGCAGATCCCAGGCATTGCCTTTAACTTTGTGGCTAATAATGCCCATGAGGACGCCCAAAGCCGCCCCAGTCGATGCCTGAGCCGGAGGTTGCCGATCGAATACCGTAACCTGTAGCTCAGGCACCTGACTCAACTCATAGGCGATCGCTGCCCCAACGACCCCACAACCAATGACGGCAACTCGGCTCACCAATGGCTCCAGTTAAGCACTAGGCTGAGGTGCCAACGTTAGAAAGGCATCAATGTCTTTGAGTGCCTCATTGTAGTTCTTAAACGCCTTACGACTATCACGGGTTTGAGTCGCCTCATCAATCAAAATCAAATGCTCAAACACCTCTTGAGCCGCTGCTAACGCCTGTTTCTGAGTATTGGGTTCGAGGCTACGTGCCAGTTTACCCATCTTGAAGCGCAATTCTCCTAAAGGTCCATGAATAAAGCTCTGAACATCAACCCATCGCTCCTTTTGCACCAGGGGTGGGATCTCTAAGAGGCGATCGCGCAACTCCTGAACATCTGCCAGATAATCTTGAATCTGCTCCAGTTGTTGAGGGGTATAGGTCGGTGCTTTGGCTGTGGACGTGGGATTGCTGCAACTGACTAAAAATACGGCGATCGCAGCCAGAATGACACTTAAAACAGACCGATATTTCATCATGGAGTCTATCTCGCTAAATGCTGAGTCTCTATGGGTTTTGGGTTAGTAGCCAGGAAGATGATCTTCTTCGTAAAGAAATATATCGTATATCGACTGCGATCGCCTGTCGCTTTTGAGAGAAACTGAAGAAAAATGAAGAGAGAAAAAGGAAAGATGATTAGTCAATGGTCAGCGGCCAATAGTCAATAGTCAGTGGTCAATGATCAGCCGTTATTTTTCACCCCATTCCTTACTCCCTACCCTTCCTTCTCCGATACCAGGTAGTAAACCCCACAAGAATGCCTAACATTCCAGAGGCAAGCATCAAGGGCACAATGTCACCACGTGTCATGGCTCGTAATCCGGCTCCCAACATCACAAAGGGAAGAATTCCCGGTACGGTGCCCAGAGCAGTACCAATCAAATAATCTTGAAAGCGAATTGAGGTCAGCCCAGCCGTAAAGTTGACGAGTCCATAGGGGAGCAGTGGCAGTAACCGAACCGCAAACATATAAAACACGCCACCTTGACGAATTTCGGTGTCGAGGGTTTGCCAGCGTCCAGTAAACCGTTTCGCGATCGCCTCTCGTCCGAGGGTACGGGTAAAGGCAAAGGCAGCGATCGCAGCAATGATGGCAGCAATGCTCGTCCACAGAGTTCCCCACCAAACACCAAAGAGGGCACCGCCAGTAAGATTAAGGGGGGTCGAGGGCAGCATCAACAACGTCCCTAGAACGTAAAGCAGGACGTAACCAAGGGGTGCCCATACACCTGCCTGCTTTAACCAAGCTTGAATTTGGGCTTGATCCAATCTTCCTAATTCATGAGCAGCAACAACAGTTACGGCAACGCAAACTGCCAAAAGTAATAGAATTCCAATTTTGGAGTTCAAGAATAATACGCTCCTCTACTGCTTCACAGATCAAAACTCACCTTCATCATGAGCAGGAACTAATTCAAACAATTTACTCAGTTTTGCTCACAAAAACTCACATGCCCCACTATACGAAAGATGTTCTCATAGGATAAGAAGGAGAATTTTGCCTCCTGAGTATACACAGTGTATATGGGAGGATATTGAAATTAAGGCGATCGCTATCAAACCAATAGTTGATGATTTGAATAGTTCTTCATAGGGACAATAAATACAAGGGATTGCTAGTAAATTAAAAACAACTCATAAGCTGCGATTGATTACAACAGAAGCACCAAACAGTTGCATTCAAAATCGCATTAATAAAAAACTAAGGGTAAATAAATATCTTTTTCAAAAAATATTGAATCGGATTTATTTTTAATTCACTAATACTGCCTCAAGTTTGTGACAGAAATATCAATCTTTAAAGCTCCTTTAAAGACCAATTTTTCTTATCGTAAGACCAGAAATCCTTAGTGATACAAAACTCATTAGCGAGGAAAACTTTTCATTCAGCTGCAAATCTAAAAAATGCTTAGCAGTAAAGCAGTTATTACAAAATCTCTATAAGCATTTGAACTGGCTAACATAGTTCTTCAAAAATTGCTGAATAATTTTCATGAAAACTAAATAATACAAAGATGTAGAATCTAGGCAACGCCTAAACACAAGTTGTTCTTTCACGGGAGGTTGTTTCATCGATCTCCTTAAATCCATATTTTTCCCGAACTAGATAAAGTGGACGCCCTTTTGACTCCTCATAAACTCGTGCAAGATATTCCCCAATAATTCCAAGAGAAATGAGTTGAATTCCTCCTAGAAATAGCACTGTTACCATAACAGAGGCATACCCTGGTATATCTACACCATGTATTACCGTTTGCAGAATAAGTACTAGGGCATACAGAAAAGCTAAGAAAGATAAAATCAATCCAACATAACTCCAGATCTTTAGTGGTCTAACGCTAAACGATACAATTCCACCTACAGCAAAATTCCACAATTTCCAATAGTTCCATTTAGTTGAACCTTTATAACGGGGTGTTCTATCAAACATTACAGAAGTTTGTTTAAAGCCTACCCAGGTAAACAAACCTTTCATGAAACGGGTTCTCTCAGGGACATGCTTTAATGCATCTACAACTCGTCGATCCAGTAAACGAAAATCTCCAGTATTCCGAGGCATTGGAATAGGAGTCGCAAAACTCATCACCCGATAAAACGCATTTGCAGTCAATCGCTTCACCCAGCTCTCTCCCTGCCGAGATTGTCGTGTAGCGTACACAACATCATACCCTTCACGCCATTTTTCAATGAGGTTTTTAATAAGTTCTGGTGGATCTTGCAAATCAGCATCAATGGGAATGACAGCAGCACCATATGCATGGTCTAGCCCTGCGCTTAGCGCAATTTCTTTACCAAAATTTCGTGAGAGGTTAACAACTTTGATGGCAGGGTTTTGATGATGATGCTTAATTAAATGGTTTAACGTGTTATCTCTGCTGCCATCATTAACACAGACAATTTCATAACTTATTTCCAAACTATCTAAAACAGTTAGCAGTCGCTCAAACAGGTAATCAATATTAGGCTCTTCATTGTAGAATGGGATAACAATTGAGATTTCGATGGGCGATGAATTGGTCATCATAGGTGAATTTAGTTCTCGTAATGAGAGAAGGTATGTTTACACTTTGAATTGAGAGTAAAACATCAAATCTTTAACATCAAAATCACTGGTAGCAGCTTAAATCGACTGAAAAAATGCTCTGTTATTTGTGCCTGATTAAGTGCGAATGACAAACGATGCTTTTCCTAGTCTTTACTCATTAATCAAATAGAATTGCTGTAACGCAGCTTTATTTCAGTACTTACCTATAATTAGTTAGCTATAGCTAAACGTTCAATCCCTGGGTTAAACTAACCCCTTTAAAGTTGATTTTTAATGAAGTTTTCTGTTCTTCCTTATCAAAAAGGAAGCTAGAGGATCAATTGATACTAAATGCTTTAAAACTTAAGATTGCCTTTGTAAAGAGCTTTATGCTGTAAAACCTTCAGAATTATTAAACTTGTTAGTTAATAAGAAGCAAACAGTCCAAAAAACTTACTACTCAGATGCACACAAATAATCTCATCTAACAATCGTCAAAATGCTTAATAGGTAAAACTTCTCAGGATCTATGCTTTACTCAAATTGATATAAAAGGTTTAACCTTAATTCAACTCATTGCACATATTCAAAATTCAAGTAAATTGTCTACCTACTAAAATGACGATTATTTTTACAATCGAGTCAACTCAGAATATATCTTTCTTAATTAAAAAAAAATGATATGTCAACTGTGTAGAAGCAAAGTTTATACAATTCTCATCGAGAGAATCCATCTACTTTACTTAAATTTCTCCTGAGTAGGGGCAAAATACTATCCCAATCACTTGCTCAGTGCCGATTCTTTAATACTCTGCCGCTACCTTATCACCAGCGCAGCGCAATCGCGCAAGATGGAAAACAGCCTCACTCAAACTAGATTGGTTGTACTTCTAGCTTCCTCGAGTGAGACTTCAACTTGCAGAATCTTTGTTGCGTATGGTACGAAGCTGCCTATTAGCAATGCGGAATGCAGTGTTACTCCTCACTCTGAACTTAGATACATAAGTTAAGCAAAACTGTAACTTGTAAATTTTTCCTGTAATAGAAAAAATTCTGAGTATATTAGGGTAGCTACCAGATTTACTTCGAGGTGCATGTGAAAAGCTACTGATCCTTATTTAGCAGTAGCTTTATAAAGCTCTGTGGTGTACACCTTGATTCAGTTTGAGTTTTTTAATACTTCTAACATTGAACTATTGATTTGCTTGAATCATCAATTCAATTTAGAAGAAACAACGGTTGGGGGAGAAGAACCTTCCGTATTTTCCAGAAAAATTATAAATTTTTCGTAGTCAAGTCAATCTCTGAAATTCAGTTCTCAAAGAGACAAGGGAAATGCCAGACCTTATTTTTTTTGCATACTCTAAAAAAGAAATAGCTTTTCTCTTCATATGGTTAATCACTCTAATCATTCCCGTGATATATGGCATCACTAATGTATATAGAGGTTACAGAGACCTGAGTTTATCTATCCAAGAGATTGATATTGATAATGACAAACAAACATCCTGGAAATATCGTGTCAAGGTTTATCTTTTACCTGTAGTTCTTTTCACTATATTCATTTTTTACACTTATTTGATTCTATATAATGCTGATTTTGCCGGAAATGATTATAGCCAAATTACACTCTATACGGTGAGAGATAAGCTTTACAGTATGCCAATCTGGGAGAGATCAGGGCGATTTTGGCCTCTGGGATTTCAAGAGTTTAACTTTGTTAGTCTCTTTGGGAAAGAGCCCATTATTTACTTCTCAGTATCTATCCTACAACTCTTAGTAGTATTAATCTGTTTATTTTTAATCTCTTGGGATTTTAATCCAATTCAGAGCACTTTCATGGTGCTATTGCTGATAGCTACTCCAAGTTTTGTAAAGGTTTATTTTGATCTTATTTATCCTGAGAGAAATATTATTTTTTGGTTAGCAATTTTTGTGCTATCTATACAACGTTGGGAAAGATCTAAACCTCGTTTTACCCTTTGCGTGGCTTTGATAGCAGCTCAATTTTCCCTTTACTACAAAGAACCTGTATTCATTCTGATCAGTAGTTTTTCAATTTTACGTCTGGCTTTAGCACTTTTGCGTGAAAGACAGAATAGAAACCGCATAAATCTATATCACTTCATTCGTCGCCAGTGGATGGATTTTTCTCTATTAATATTGTCATTCATTTTTCTGCTACTATACTTAGTTTTTATTCTGCCAAGCGTTGAAACTAGTTACAATGCCGAAAGAAATGTCAACATAACAGAATTAGACGTTTTTGTAAGCTACATCAAAGCAGATCCTTTGCTATCAATATTGATTTCAGTTCTCTTTTTTAGAGTAATTATTCTAAGTATTAGAAAGAGGTCGATAAATACTTTTTGGGATCCTCTTGCAATCGGTGCCATTCTATATTTTCTCGCTTATGTTAAGCTCCGACTGAATAGTTGGTATTATATGGCTCCTGTTGATTTCATCAGCATCCTGTATATTGGCTGGGTAGTCCATAAGATAATCAAACATCAAAGAAAGAGATTAGCTCTATTAATAATAGGAGCCCTTGCTTGTGTGATATTTTTCAACAATCTTAGTTTCTCTTCAGCTTATATTCTAAATCTAAAAAAAGAATGGGATGGTCGAGTTCAGCTTGCTAGTTTTCTCAGGAGTTATCAACCTGATGAAGTTGCCGATAACACCGAAATTTTCTTTCCATCTACTCGCAGCTATCAGGTAAATGAAGTAGCTGTTTATCTTGATTATAAAGGGGTAGCCCTACTCCCCGAAAATTACCACAATTTGGTTATTTCAGAGCAGACTAACATACCTTTGAAAATAATCACTCTCAAGGGAGAGACTTGCATAAAGCGTTACGGATGTTACGAAGCTGAGGAGTTAAAGTCTGGCAATTTGGTCGTGATTATGCCAGACCAAGGAAGAACGGTGAGGGATGTTTTGCAGAACTATGAAGTAGGATTCAATCTTCTATTTCACTATCAACCTGAGTTTTCAAGTATAGAAAGACTCTTATTATTTTTATCTAACCTTCGCGAGCTTTCAGATAAAGACATTTACGTCTTAGTGAAAAATTAGAATCTTAAACAATACAACAAATCATTTTTCTGCTCTAGAGCCTCAAAAAGTTCATTCATAGCTGTCTTTAACTCAGATAACTATGCAGTTATGCTTGTGGTTCGCACAGGAGTATTTGACGACAATACCCCGGCTAGATTCTACTGGTACTAGTTTGACTCAGCTTGCGATCGCAACCCTAATAAATGCAGTTTTTCGCAAATTAGAGATTTAAAGACGCATGAGTGAATTTAGTCCAGTCTGTAGCTAACTGATTGACAACGTAATCTTTATCGTCATGGCTCTAAATAAGAAATATCGTTAATTTTTGTAATGAGATCCATTTTGTAGTCTTTGCTACAGATTTTTTTGTTATATTAACTAAAGAACGAATTTTTCATATAGTTTTTCGGAGAACCCTCACTATGTCTACTCAAGATCAAGCTCGTGCTTTAATGATGCGTCATCACCACATGATCAAAAATCGTCAGCAGTCCATGCTAAGTCGCGTTGCGGCTGAGGTTGGCATGGATGCAGCAGAAGCATCTCACTATTGGAATCACATTCAAGGTAAACCCCATCCAACCTTTGCTAAAGATTACGATCGCAGCCATGTTTCTCTGAGCTAGTCAACTGCACTAAGCTATTGGATGCAGGTGGGTTCCCTTGACAAAAATTGAATGATTTTTAAATGTGGGGCGTTTTCCGAAAGGGGGACGCCCTTTAGGCAAGTTAGGACTTACGGTAAGTTACAAAGCAGTGCTTTGCATAAAAGATTGACGTACACTAGGCTTCACGTTTGTGAGAAGGAGCAATCATGACTCGAGCGATTATGGAAACCGAAAAAGGCACTATTCATCTCGATTTGTTTGATGAAGATGCTCCCAATACTGTTAAAAACTTTGTCAGCCTGGCTGAGAAGGGGTTTTATGACGGATTGACCTTCCACCGAGTGATCCCCAATTTTATGATTCAAGGGGGATGCCCTTACGGCACTGGTACAGGTGGCCCCGGTTACAAAATTAAATGCGAAATTAATCAAAACAAGCACGTAGCTGGAACGCTGTCGATGGCTCACGCAGGTAAGGACACAGGTGGCAGCCAGTTCTTTATTTGCCATTCCCCTCAACCTCATCTCGACGGAGTCCACACCACCTTTGGGCAAACCCAAGATATGGATGTTGTTAATGCAATTCGGAAGGGGGATAAAATTCTCTCTGTAAAGATCGAAGCGTAAGGGTTTCTGATGGGAAACTATTCCCCTGATGGGGGAGTTGAACACCACCGTTACGTGTGAGTGAACGTGGGTTGAGAAATTGACAATGGCAAATTGGCAGGAAGTGTCGGGTGGGGTGACGGCTCCTAAGGGATATCGAGCAGCAGGTATTGCTGCTGGCTTGAAACCTTCAGGGGCACCAGATTTAGCATTGATTGTGTCGGATGTAGAGGCGATCGCCGCTGGGGTTTTTACTACGAGCCAGGTCAAAGCCGCTTGTGTCGATTATTGTCGGCAGCGGTTACAAGCCAAGGGCAGTGCTCAAGCCATTCTCTGCAATGCAGGGCAGGCAAATGCGGCAACAGGTGCTCAGGGATGGGCAGACGCGATCGAAAGTGCTCAAGTTTTAGCAGAGGCATTGGGCATCTCAGCGGATTCGGTTTTGGTTGCTTCCACCGGAGTGATCGGACAGCGGATCAAAATGGACGCTTTGAAAGCGGGCATCCCCAAGTTGGTTGCTGCGGCAAGTGACCAGGGTTCTGACGAAGCAGCGAAAGCCATCATCACTACCGATTTAGTCACCAAAAGCATTGCGCTGGAGACCACAATGGATGGTCGCCCTGTGCGGATCGGTGGGATCAGCAAAGGCTCTGGCATGATTCACCCGAACATGGCAACGATGTTGGCATTTGTCACTTGTGACGCGGCAATCTCACCCCACCTCTGGCAAGACATGGTGCGGCGAGCGGCGGACAAGAGCTTTAACCAAATCACGGTCGATGGTGATACCAGCACCAACGATACGCTGTTAGCTCTCGCCAATGGACAATCGCGTACCCCAGCCATTACCGACGCTGGCGCAGATGCCGATAAATTAGAGGCAATGCTAACCGAGGTGTGTATGCACCTGGCAAAGGCGATCGCCCGCGATGGAGAAGGTGCCACCTGTCTGATCGAAGTGCGAGTCTCTGGGGCAGCTGATGATGCCTCTGCTCGTCAGGTCGCTCGTACAATTGCCGGATCAGCCCTGTTTAAGTCAGCCGTGTTTGGGCGTGATCCCAATTGGGGCAGGATTGCTGCCGCTGCCGGTCGAGCAGGAGTACCCTTTGACCAGAACAACCTACGGGTACAACTGGGTGATTTTGTGTTGATGGAACATGGTCAACCCTTAGCGTTCGATCGCCCTGCTGCCAGTGCTTATCTTAAACAAGCTTCCCAAGGCGAATATCTCAAAACTGACACTGTTTTAGTGTCCGTCAGTTTGGGACAAGGTCCCGGTTCAGGCATTGCCTGGGGCTGTGACCTCAGCTATGACTACGTCAAAATCAACGCGGAATACACCACCTGATGGTCTACCCAGGAATAGCAAGCTTGGGTGATGTAGGAGAAGAATGAAGAGAGAAAAATAAAAGAATGAAGAGTGAAGCGTGGAGAGTGAAGAGCTAGTCAGCAGCGGTCATTCAGGCTGTTAAAACGTGTTTGTTACCCATTTCACTTGCTTGCGTATCCATGGCAAGCTAACCCACCAAAATCACCGCAGTGAATCCATCTCTTCCAAACCCGCCTCTTTTCTTCTTTTCCCCTTCTTTTTTCCCTCTTCTCTCCTCCTTATCCTTCCGACTTCCCTTTCACTTATGAATCTTCAAACGATTGCTAAAGGACAAACCATCTACCCCATCAGCGCAATCCGCAACAACCGCGCCTTAATTCAATCAGTGCAAATGTCTCTCAATCAAATGGGTTTTACCGTCGGCAGGGCAGATGGAGTCTGGGGGCAAGGCACTGACACAGCATTTCAAGCCTTTGTGCAACGGTATGGCTTTAAACCTGGAGAGATTTCCCCACGGGTTGCCCGGTTCATTGTCGATTCGGTTGGGGTCACAGTGCCACCCACTCCGACCACGAATCCCGCGCCTCCTCGACCTAATCCAACCCCAACCCCTCAACCCCCTCGACCCAATCCAACCCCTCAACCCTCTGGCGATATCTTTGGGGAGGCACTCAAGTTTTCGTTGCGCTGGGAAGGGGGCTATGTGAACCATCCCAATGACATTGGGGGCGAAACCAACAAGGGCGTTACAGCATCCACCTATGCCAGTTATCGCCGCAGCAAAGGGCTTTCCAATCAAAGCGTTCGCTACATCACCGATGCAGAGGTCTATGAGATTTATCGGGATATGTATTGGCGACCTGCCAACTGTGACTTGAAGACACGAGCACTGGCGATCGTCCATTTTGATACAGCAGTTAATTTTGGAGTCGGGGGCTCTACTATATTCCTACAGGAAGTGTTGGGACTCAGAGCAGATGGAGGTTATGGCCCGATAACGCGGGAGGCTGTGAGCCGAGCTAACAACGCCGCAACGGCACGACGCTATTGTCAGGCAAGAATTGACTATCGCTATCAACGGGTCAAACAGAATCCCAGTCAGAATGACTTTCTACAGGGGTGGCTAAACCGAGACGAAGCGTTATTGCGATACATCTCAAACATGGCATGATCTCGATGCGCCGCTATTGGCATCCTACAAACCCTTCGTTTCTACAAACCCCTCATTTATTGTTTCTTTCCTCATTCCCAGCTCTCTACTTCCCATTGAGTTATGGATTTACAGACGATCGCCAAAGGACAAACTGTTTATCCCATCAGTGCCATTCGTAATAACCGTGCGTTGATTCAATCGGTACAAATGGCATTGAACCAGATGGGCTTCACGGCTGGCAGAGCCGATGGAGTGTGGAATCAAAGCACTGACACCGCCTTTCAAGCGTTTGTGCAGCGATATGGCTTTAGACCTGGAGAAATTTCTCCAAGAGTGGCTCGGTTCATCATTAGTTCGGTTGGCGTGTCTACCCCTGTCCCGACTCCCAGTCCTGTCCCTCCTCGCCCTATCCCAACGCCCACTCCCCCTCGTCCGACTCCGACTCCCACCCCTCAACCCTCCGGCAACATTTTTAATGAAGCCTTGCGGTTTTCGTTGCGGTGGGAAGGGGGCTATGTCAACCACCCCAATGATATCGGCGGTGAGACGAATAAAGGAGTGACCGCCTCCACCTATGCCAGCTATCGCCGCAGGAAGGGACTCCCCAATCAAAGTGTTCGCTATATCACTGATGCTGAGGTGCATGAGATCTATTTGGATATGTATTGGCGACCAGCCAACTGTGATTTGAAAACGCGGGCATTGGCGATCGTCCACTTTGACACAGCGGTTAATTTTGGGGTCAGAGGCTCCACGATGTTTCTACAGGAGGTATTGGGACTCACCGTAGATGGTTCCTATGGTCCAATGACGCGGGATGCCTTGAGCCGAGCCAACAACTCGGCAACCGCACGACGCTATTGCCAAGCCCGCATTGACTACCGCTATCGCCGAGTCAGCCAGGACAATAGCCAACGAGTCTTTTTGAACGGTTGGTTGAACCGGGATAACGATTTGTTGCGCTATATCTCCAACATTTCCTAGTGGCGTTTTAGTGGGGGGTCGCTATCTGGATAGGGTTAGAGTTGAGTGGCTGACAGGCACTTAAGCCCAGCGTAGGATCAGCTTTGTAGGCTGCCTCTGGAACCCAGGTGGTGAGAGTGCGATCGCCCGAAATCACGTAGAGATATTGGGCATTGGGGTTGAAGTGGATACCTACTCTCAGGTTTGAGAAATCATCTTCGCAAATCTCAAAGCCAAATCGCACAATGATCTGAGCCACTAAGCACTCCGGCGTGTCGTCGGTCTCACCAGAGGTATCGCGCTCTTGCCAAAACTTCTCTAAAAATCGATTGAGGGTAGGCAATACTTTTTCGGGGCTACCATTGCGACTGGCATAGATAATGGCAGGATTCCCTTCGACGATGATGTGATAGGAGATGGCAGGCATAGCAATTGAATGTGGCGATCGCCTAACTTTAGATGGATGTAAATCCAACGATCCTCAGCTTATCAGGTTCCTTCAACCGGGATCTCAGATTGGAGCCGATTTGCCGTTCGTAAGATTTGTCCTGCCAGAACCGCTGCCCCAAAGCCATTGTCGATATTGACAACACCAATCCCGGCAGCACAGGAGTTGAGCATCGTCAGCAGGGGTGCCAATCCACTAAAGTTTGCTCCATAACCCACACTGGTAGGAACGGCAATCACCGGGCAATCTGCCAGTCCAGCAACCACACTGGGTAAGGCTCCCTCCATGCCTGCCACGACAATTAACACATCGGCTGTTTGGATCAAGTGTCGATTGTTGAGCAAGCGGTGAATCCCGGCTACACCAACATCCCACAGTCGTTTGACCTGAAAGCCAGATAACTCAGCCGTGACTGCGGCTTCTTCTGCGACCGCCAGATCAGCGGTGCCTGCGGAAAGCAGGGTAATCGTGCCAGGATGCTGGGGCGTGAGGGAATAGGGGGCGATCGCACAGATGCGTGCCATGTCGTAATAGCGCAGGTCGCGCACGCGTGGTTGAAGCTGGGCATAAACCTCTGGGGTAATCCGCGTTGCCATCACCACTGGGTTGCGTTCTCGCATCGCCCCCATGATTTGAATGATTTGCTCAGGGGTTTTACCGGGACCCCAGATCACCTCTGGAAAGCCCGTTCTCAGCGATCGATGGTTGTCGATTTTTGCGAAGTCACCAACGGGTTCAAAGTCAAAGTGTTTGAGCTTTTCGAGAGCCGTGTCTGGGCTGACTTCACCCTGAGCCACAGCATTGAGTAAGTAACGGAGAGTATCGGGTTGAGTCACGGAGGAAAAAAAGGATAAACGATAAAGGGTGAAGGCTAAAGGATGAATGTGGAGATGGGTGGACGAATAGGATTTGAATTTTGATTGGTATTATTTTTTATCCTTTAGCCTTCATCCTTTAGCCTTCATTCTCTACTCTAATCTCTTGAATGTTCCACAAGCCCCAGGTAGGCAAACCGGAGTATTTCAATCCCTGGACGCGATCGCGCACGGCAACTAGGGCAATCTCGTGAACCAGGTGAATCACGGGCAGTTGCTCCTGGGCAATGCGTTGGTAATCACCATAAATGTCGCGGCGTTTGGCTTCGTCCAGTTCGCGTGCCCCAGCCTTAAACAGTTGGTCGATCTGGCGTTCCCAGTCGGAGACGACCCAATCTGTGATCGGAGGTTGCCCCGGTTGCGGGCCGAGATTAAACAGATGAAATCCGCCGCCACTCGTCCACAAATTTGCTCCAGAGTGGGGTTCCACACCGCCGGTAAAACCGATGAGGGCACAATCCCAATCACGAGAATTGACCAGGCGACCAATCAAGGTTTGAAAAGCGATCGGGCTGAAGTCTACCTGGACGCCGATTTTGCTCAAGTCGGTTTTGATCTGCGCCCCGATCGCCTCTCGTAGCTCGTTGCCCGCATTAGTGTTGAGGGTAAAACGGACACGATTTCCCTCAGCATCCAACAATTCACCAGCGGCGTTGTATTGAAATCCCGCAGACAACAGCAATTGACGTGCCTTATCCAGATCATAATCGTAGGTTTTTAAGCCCTGTTCTGGGGAGAGGTAATAGGGGCTTTGCACCGAGATCGGCGAGTCCTGGGGTTGGCTAATACCGCGATAGAGATTGGTGATCATGCGGGGGCGATCGATGGCGTGGGCGATCGCTTGCCGAAACTCCAGGGTATTGAACCAGCGGGACTTGATCGGATCGACAAAGGGTTGCCCCTTATCGTTTTTAGCCTGATTCAGGTTGAAGCTGATGAACGTCGTGCCCGACCAGGGTCCACCAATCAAAATCTGAAACTTACCCCGCTTCTCTTCCCGCTTGAGCAACGAGAAGTATTCAGGACGGAGGGGGCGCACATCCCCTACGACATCCAGATCGCCAGAACGAAACTGCAATAACTGGGTATCGGTTGACTCAGATAGTTGCCAGACAATGCGATCGACATAGGGAAGGGGTTGCCCATAGCTATCGCGTCGCCAGTAATGGGGGTTGCGCCGAAAGACAATGCGTTCACCAGGGCGATATTGTTCGACCTGATAGGGACCGTTCACCACAAGCTTTGTAGGGTCGGTATCGGTTCCCCAGGTGGAGTTAAACAGTGGATTGCCACTGGAATCGAGCGTTTTCACTGCATCTTGAAGCGCATGTTTGGGGAGAATACCAATGCCAGTGGCACCCGCCGCTGTTGCCCGAACAATGGGTGCAAAGGGTTCGGGCAGGACGAATTCAACCTGGCGATCGCTGAGTTGGCGCACCTCTGGCAACACTCCCGCTTCTCCAACGCGAAAACCGTCGCGATCGTCGATGGGAATCTTCTCGTTAAAGATCACATCCCGGTAGGTAAACACCACATCTTCAGCGGTGAGTGGCGTCCCATCCGACCATTTCAGCCCCGATCGCAGCGTAAACACCAAACGGCGATCGCCCAAAAACTCCCACGATTCCGCCAGTTCTGGAACAACCTCTCCCGTCTCTCCACTCTCAGCGGTTAGCCCCCTCGTGGTGAACATGAACACATTTGGGAATTCCTGGTTCAACGCCGGATTAAAGGTTTTGGGATCTTGAAGTGTGGTCAAGACCAACTGCGATCGAATGCCCTGACCACTCACGGTTGAGAGGCGACAGCTTACGAGAGCGATCGCCATCACCAGCATCAAACCGAGTAGTAGTAAGCGTTTTGCCATTAAGGAACAGTCAATAGTCAGTGGTCAATGGTCAATGGTCAATGGCTTCGCCGTGAGTGCTCAGCCGAACGGTCAATGGTCAATGGTCAATAGTTGATAGTTAATGGTCAATGGTCAGTGGTCAATAGTTGATAGTTAATGGTCAGTGGTGAGGGGTCAGGAGTCAATAGTCAGTGGTCAATGGTCAGTGGTCAATGGTCAATAGTTGATAGTCAGTGGTTGATGGGACTGAGTTAGTAAGGAGATCGGAACATAGAAAAGAGCTACGTTAAATCATTCAACTCAACCCTTTGCTCATCTACGCCATTGATCAAACAACCCTCTTCTCTCTTCCCTTCTTCTCTCTTTCCTCTCATCCTTTATCCTTCACCCTTCACCCTTCACCCTTCACCCTTCATCCTTCATCCTTCTATCCTTTCCCCTTCTACCAGTTGCAGCTCGTACAGGTTCCAGATGGGCCCCCCCGCCGCTGAGTACTTGATGCCTTGAATCTTATTGCGAACTGCGACAAGTGCCAGCGGATTCACCAGATAGATAAACGGCAGATTTTGCTGAGCAATTTTTTGAGCTTCGCCATAGAGTTCTTTGCGTTTTGCAGGGTCAAACTCTTGTCCCGCTTGCACATAAAGGCGGTAAATCTCTCGCTCCCAATCGGCAACCACTCGCCCCTCGATCGGCTCCTGTCCCTGTCCCGGAGACTGGTTGAACATATGCAGGCGTCCGTCAGGTGACCAGGTATTTTTGCCGCCATCCGGCTCAAAGGGCGCACCCCCAATTCCCAGAATCATCGCCTCCCAATCAAGTGTGTCATCGGCGCGACGAATCAGGGTATTAAAGGCGATCGGTTCAAAATCAACCTGCATTCCCAGTTCGCCTAAATCTCGTTTGATCTGTGCGCCCAGTGCCGCACGGGTTGGGTTCTCAGCGTTGGTGATCAGGGTAAACCGGACTCGATTCCCTTCAGCGTCTGTGAGTTGTCCGGCGGAGTTGCGCTTAAAGCCTGCGCTGGTGAGCAGTTCTCTCGCCTTATCGAGATTGTAGTCATACACAGGCAACCCCTCTTCGGGCGACAAATAGAAGGGGCTTTGCACATACATCTGCGAGTTTTGAGGCTGCCCCAATCCTTGATAGATGTTGTTGATCATGGTTTGGCGATCGATCGCATGGGCAACTGCCTGCCGAAACTCCAGGGTATTGAACCAACGGGACTTCACTGGATCAACCAGGGGTCTACCATTGCGGGTTGCCTGATTGAGGTTAAAAGTGATGAACGACGTAGTCAACGCCGGTCCCCCCTCGTAAATGGTGAAATTACCCCGTTCCTCCTCCCGCTTCAACAGACGGAAATAATCGGGGGTAATGCCCTCTACATCGAGCGAACCTGAGCGAAATTGAGTCAGCGATGCAGCATCTTCTTGAATGATCTGCATGACCACCTGCTGAATATAGGGCTGAGGATTGCCTGCTGCATCACGTCGCCAGTAATAGGGATTGCGTTCCAGGATAATTCGCTGGCTGGGCAAGTAGCTAACGATGCGGTAAGGGCCACTTACAACTACCTGATCGAGTGGGGTATCGGTTCCTAACACGGCTAGAAAACGAGGATTGCCCTCCGAGTCCGTGCTGGTAATCGTCTCTTGCAGCTTGTGTTTTGGCAAAATCTCAAGCCCACCCGCAAAGCGTAATAGTGGGGCAAAGGGTTCGGGCGATCGCACCTCTAATCGGCGATCGTCCAGCTTACGAACCTGGGGAAACGCTCCGGCTTCTCCAACCCGCATGATGTCCTGCACGCTACTGGGAATTTTGGGATTGAAGACGACATCGTTAAAGCTAAACAGCACATCATCGATGGTTAGAGGCTCCCCATCAGACCACTGCAACCCTTCCCTCAAGGTAAACGTGATGGTGAGATCATCATCTGAAATTTCCCACGATTCCGCAATTCCCGGCTCCAGATCGCCCGTAACCCCGTTAGTGGTTAGCAACCCCTCGTAAATGTAAGCCAACACATCATTGGCACCTGCATTCGTTACAGGGTTAAAGGTCGAAGGGTCACTGAGCGAGCTAACAACAATGCGCGGCACTTGCGCGGCACTTGTCCTAAATTGGTCGAGGCTGCACCCACTCAGGGCGATCGCCATCACCAGTAAACCGAGAATGAATCGTCGTAACAGAAACATAAGTAAAGAGGGAAGAAGGAAAAAAGAAGAAAGAAGAGGAAAAAAAGGATAAAACGAGGAGGAAAAAAGGATAAACGATGAAGGATAAAGGATAAAACGAAGCAGGATGAAGGGAGGAAGAGAAGTAAGAAGAAAGGACTGACTGATTTGCGATCGATAAAAATCATTCTACTGAGTTCTGCCTTCTACCTGCGTTTAACTCTGCTCACACCCAATTTGCCTGCTTCTTTCGTTCTTCGTTCTTCATTCTTCCTCTAGCTCTAGCTCATGAATGTTCCAGAGTGGTCCATTGAGAGCCGAGAATTTGATAGGACTGAGGCGATCGCGCACGGCAGCAAGTGACAGGGGATTCACCAGATAGATAAAGGGCAGGTTTTCCTGGGTGATGCGCTGGCTTTCGGCATAAATGGCTTTGCGCTGAGTTTCATCCAGGGTTTTAGCTCCTTGAATGTAGAGATCGGCAATACGCTGTTCCCAATCGGAGACGACACGTCCCTCAATTGGCGGTTGTCCGGGTTGGGCTGCCTGGTTAAAGCGGTGCGATCGCCCATTGGGGAGCCACACATTTGCCCCAGAGTTGGGTTCAATGCCTCCGGTAAAGCCCAGCAGATAACACTCCCAATCGACGGTATTGCCCAGTTTGTTCAGCAGGGTGTTGAAGGCGATCGGCTCAAAATCAACTTGAATGCCGATTTTTGCCAGGTCTTGTTTGACCTGTGCTCCCATTGACTCCCGCACTTTGTTTCCAGCGTTGGTGATCAGGGTGAATCGAACCAGATTGCCATCGGCATCCAGCAGTTGCCCAACGGTGTTGTACTGAAATCCAGCAGAGACGAGGAGTTGGCGCGATCGCTCCGGGTCGTAGTCGTAGACGGGCAAGCCCTCTTCGGGTGGCAGGTAATAGGGACTTTGCACCGATATCGGCGAGTTTTGCAGTTGAGCCAATCCCTGAAAGGTGTTGTTGACCATGCGTTGGCGATCGATGGCATGAGCCACTGCCTGCCGAAATTCCAACGTGTTGAACCAGCGTGATTTGATCGGGTCAACCAGAGGTTTGCCATTACGACGACCCTGATTGAGATTAAAGGCGATGAAATTAGTGCCTGCGGCGGGCCCCCCTTCATAGAGGGTAAAGTTGCCCCGTTCCTCCTCTCGCTTTAACAGGGCAAACAGGTCGGGTGTGATGCTCAACACGTCCAGCCCACCGGAGCGAAACTGCATTAGCGACGCATCGGTAGACTCGACAATTTGCCAAACCACCTGATCAATATAAGGTTGGGCATTGCCCTGGTTGTCGCTTCGCCAGTAATAAGGATTTCGCTCGAAGACGACCCGCTGACTGGGTTGATAACTCGCTAAGACATAGGCACCGTTCCCGATGATTTCTCTGGGGTCAGTGCCCGTCGTCCAGGTGGAAATGAACAACGGATCACCCTGGCTGTCTTTGGTTTCCACCGACTCACGCAAGGCATGGGCAGGCAGAATCGCGAGTCCCAAATTGCGTAAGAGCGGAGCAAAGGGTTCGGGAACCGAGAACTCAACTTGACGATCGCCCACCTGTCGCACTTGCGGCAACGCACCCCCTTCTCCAATGCGCAGCACATCCCGAATCGAACTGGGAATCGCCTCATTGAAGTAGAGATCGTTGTAGGTAAACACCACATCCTCGACGGTCAGCGGTTCCCCATCTGACCAGCGCAAATTGGGTTTGAGGGTGACAACAATCCGCTTGTTATCCGGCGAGATCTCCCACGACTCCGCCAGCGCAGGCTGAATTTCACCCGTCACCCCATCCTCCACGATCAAGCCCTCGTAGATGTAGCCAAACACGTTGGGCGATTCGGAGTTGAGCACATAGTTGAAGGTTTTGGGGTCGCTGACAACGCTCAAGAGCAAGCGGGGCACCTGAGCGGCTTCCGTTCTCAACAACAGTGGGTTACACCCAGTCAGGGCGATCGCCACTCCAATCAACAACGCCCCAATTACCCCAAACCACGTTGCCCGTCGTCTCATACCTCATCCTTCCGGTGGTGAACTTCGATCACGGTATGCACGTTGCCACGGGGAGCAAAATCGCCCTTAATCGTCACTTCTAGCGGGTCGCACGCTGCCACAAAGTCATCCAAAATCTGGTTGACCGACTCCTCATGGGAGATGTAGCGATCGCGATAGCTGTTGATGTAGAGCTTGATAGCTTTTAGCTCCACCACTTTTTCGTTGGGGACATAGCGGATGGCGATCGTGGCGAAGTCTGGATAACCGGAAAAAGGGCACTTACAGGTGAATTCGGGCAACGAAATATCGATGGTATAGCGTCGCCCAATGCGGGGATTGGGAAATGTGATTAACTGACCCTCGGCAATTTGGCGCTCACCATATTTCACTTCAGTAGATGATTCAAGGGATGGCTCAACTGTCAAATTCTCAGATAAAAATGATTGACTCATGGAAGGAAATTAGATGACTTAAATGGACGGAGCAAATCAACAGACACTCCACTCTAGTTCAGTCTAACGAGACTTCTGCTGTGGAAAAATCTTGAGTTTTGTGGCGATTTCTTTGACAAAAATGGGTTGCGATTTCATAATCTCAACTATTGTTGAGCATAGTATTAATTCGTATTGCAGTCCTCATATCATTTCTGAAAGAGGCGGTTCATTCTTCACCGTTTTACCTTCGCAACACATGAAATCCAACTCTGATTCTGCGACCCGCAAGCCAAAGTCTGCCGCACCCGGAAACCCCGCTGGACAACCTGCTGGCAATGGTTATGCGCCTTCCGTGCCGATTACGGTTTACCGAGAACTGGCAGCTGAGCTTCAAGCGACCAAAGCCATGATGGAGTCGATGACCGTTCAAAATCAGCAACTCGTTCGCCAAAACCAACTGCTGAAGCAAGAAATTGAGCGATTGGTTCAGTCGGCGTTAACGCTGCAACACATCGCTGGCATCGCTCAACCCGCTGCAACAGTGAGCACTCCGTCTGCGCCCACCCACCCAGAGGCGATGCAAAGCACTTCCCCCCACGGGGCGATCGCCGATCTGGTGCGTCAGGCGACTCGTCCAGCCCAACCTCGTGTTGAGCGACCCGCTCCAACCCCAGAGCCAGTGACTCCTGTGATGCCCGTCATTGAGCCTACTCCTGCGGAGCCAGACGATTCCCTCAGCAACGACCTCTTCGCTGAGATTGTCGAAGAACCTCATCGCCATGAAAAGCGACCCCCCACAAGCAAAGACATGGGTGGCTTTTGGCTTACTGCCACGATCGCCGTGATTGTTGTAACCGCTTTTGGAGCAGGCTTTATGGTCGTGCGTCCATTGCTGCCAGGGCGGTAGAGAAGAAGGGATAAACGATAAAGGCTAAAGGATAAGAGAGGAAATTAGAAGTCAACTTTTTATCCTTTATCCTTCATGTTTCATCCTTTCAAATGGCTTGCCCACTGCTTCACCGCCCCCAGTGAGCCATACCAGAGTTTGCCGGGTTGGGGGGAGTGCAGCACGTCATCAAGCACAATGTTTTCCGCCCCATCGAGATGAGCGGCTGAAATGGGTGTAATGCCATCGCCCCAACATTCACCAACACCACAGGTGAGTTGATAGCTGCTGCGAACAAACCAGTTTGACCAGCCTTTACCGCCGTAGATTGCCTTACCCGCGACACAAACGTAGCGCACGTTTGGGTAGAAGGCTCCAGGATAGTTGATCTTGACGAAATCGAGGTTGCGTTTTGTCCAGCGTTCGCCGCTGATGTGGGGTGTTCCCAGAGTTATTAAAGTCGCCACTTGAGGATGCGCTTTCCAGAGGCAGGTCTTGCCGCGATCGCCCGGATGCACATCATAAGGCACTTCACCGATGTAGATGCGCGAGATCCAACCGCCCGCCGAATGCCCCACAAGATGGACGCGATCGCTGCCAAACTCCTGCATCGCCCGCTTCACCGTCTCATCTAACTGCTGCAAAATCGGCAACATCGACCGTCCCCCCACCGTCGGGAACCAATCACCCCGCTTTAGCGGCACCGTCATCGCCGACAAACCAAGCGATCGCAACCCTTCTTCCATTTCGCGATAGGGCAGAGCATCCGCAAAATAACCCGGTAAGATGACGACTGGCAGAGACATAGGGAAAAGGATAAACGATGAAGGATGAAAGATAAAAATGAAAAAATAGAACGGTGAAAGGTGAATCAATCTGAGAGCAGCATTGGCGACTAAAGTCGCAGCTACAGGAGCAAAACCTGCCTCCGTAGGTTACAGAAAACCTTGATTGGCTTGAGTCCGCAACGACAGACTTTGTTCTTGTCGTCACGGTTTTAACCGCCGAAACCTTCTCAGATATCCTCTAAACGACTGACGATTAACAACTGACAATTGACGACTGACAATTGACGACTGATAACTGGCGATAGACCACTAGCTCCTTATCCTTTAGCCTTTATCCTTCATCCTTATCTCCTCTCTCTGCCAACCACTCGACAATTAGCCGATTGACTAATTGCGGACACTCGTCGTGGGGGCAATGTCCGGCATTGGGAATCACTTTGAACTGCACTCGATCCGGCTCTTGGGTAGCGAGATCTTGATAAACTTTGGCTCCGGCGATCGGCGTCCAGGGGTCAGCATCACCCCACAAAACGAGCAGAGGTTGGTTAACTCGCGGCAACAACTCCGTCGGAGAGGGACCAGGAGGAGCCGTCAAAATGGAGGCAAACACCTTTTGAGCACCGGGGTCGCAGGAAGGTTCGTAGAGCATCTCCACCAACTCATCGGTGATGGCAGTGCGATCGCGATAGACCTGTTGCAATGTGCGCCGAATCCGATGCTTTTGCCGCACTTGGTTAAAGATAAAAGGTCCCAATAGCTCAGAACCAACCAGTTTGGTGAAAGTGCCCATAATGACGCGCAGGGGCAAGTTCAACTCCTCTGGACGATGGTTCAGCCCACCTGCCGCATTCAACAACACACCCCCGGCACATAGCTCTGGGTAATCAGCCAACACCATCAAGCTCAGCAATGCCCCAATCGAGTTACCCACAAACACCGCAGGCTGTTGCACATGCTCAGCACAAAAATCTTTGAGCAATTCCTGCCACAAATCTACGCTGTAGTCGAGGGGTGGCTTCTCAGAGCCACCAAACCCCAACAGATCAAGGGCAAACACCTGATAGCCTGCCGCTGCCAACGCCGGAATGTTTTGCCGCCAGTGCCCGATCGCCGCACCGAACCCGTGAATCAGGATGAGGGGATGTCCGCTACCTTTGACGGCATACCGGATGTTATAGCCACGCCACGTCCAGTTCTTAATCTCAAATGGAGGGGCGATCGCGACGGTTTCCGTTACGTCTTGTACATCAGGAGTGGTTAAATCGGTAGTCACAGTTCTTCTTAAAACTTCTTAAACTAAGTTCATCATATAGCAATCCCTCAAAGCTGGGATGGGCGGTTTTCAACCCGTTCAACCCGCTTGAATTTTGACTTTTGGATTTACGATTTTGGCTACAGGTCATGGATTTACCGCTGGTCTATCACCCCAACTACGTTGCACCACTCCCACCGGGTCATCGCTTTCCGATGCCAAAATTTCGCCTCCTGTATGAGCAGTTGTTAGCGGATGGGGTGGCTCACCCTGGTCAGTTTCACACGCCAGAACTGCCACCCTTGGAGTGGATTGAGTTGGTACATATGCCAGAGTATGTTCGTGACTACTGCGAGGGCACGCTGGACGCCAGGGCACAGCGTCGAATTGGCTTACCGTGGAGTCCAGCTTTGGTGCAACGAACCTGTATCGCCGTTGGTGGAACCATCCTCACCGCACAACTGGCACTGGAGCATGGGTTAGCCTGCAACACGGCTGGGGGAACCCATCACGCCTTCCCCACTTATGGTTCCGGGTTTTGCATCTTCAACGACCTGGCGATCGCTGCTCGTGTGATTCAAAAGCTGGGTTTAGCTCAGCAAATCTTGATCGTGGATCTGGACGTCCATCAAGGCGACGGCACCGCTTTCATCTTTCAAGATGACCCCAGCGTATTTACCTTCTCCATGCACTGTGAAATCAACTTTCCGGGGACAAAGCAAACCAGTGATCTGGACGTGCCGCTGCCTGAAGGCATGGAGGACGACGCCTATCTGCAAACCCTGGCAGCCTACCTCCCCGATTTGCTGTCTCAGGTTCATCCCGATCTGATTCTCTATGATGCTGGGGTGGATACCCACTTGGGCGATCGCCTGGGCAAATTAGCACTCACCGACACCGGACTCTATCGCCGAGAGATGCAGGTTTTGAGTACATGCATTGCCGCTGGATATCCGGTTGCCTGTGTCATTGGCGGTGGCTACGCCGATGATTTGAATGCTCTGGTCTATCGCCATTCACTCTTACATCGAGCCGCCAGCAACGTCTATTGAGGAAGGGGAGTAGGGAGTGGGACGTAGGGAGTGGGAGGACGAGAGAACAAGGCTTCTGGGTGTTGCTAAATGGAGGAATGATTGTCCTGAAATAGACATGAGCGAGACGCTCACACTCCCTTCAGGCAGATTGTTTCAACTAGTGTGAGCATCCTGCTCGCGACGAGTGCTCACGACCCATTCATCCCCAAGCTCAGCAACACGGTTCCTATTTGCCCATTCACCCATCTACTCATCTACTCATCTACCCAGCCACCCGTCCCCCACTTCCCTCATCGCTGTGAGCTTACCATCTCAACAGTCTTAGTTGGTTTCCGCACGATCGCCCCACTAGAAGTACCACTCCGCGCGGTTCTAGGAGTTTTGGCAAGTTTTAGATCCATCACATCTTCGCCCAGTCCCAAGACCCAACTCATCTCTTCGACCATCGTCTGGCGCGATCGATAGAAATCAAGCAATGCCAGTCCAATCCCGACTAACATCGCCCCTGTGCCCAACGCAAACAGCAGCAATGACCCGGTAATCAACCACTGCCAGTTCAGGAGCGATCGCAGCACGATCATAAAAGCACTGATTGACAGGAAAAGAACGGCACCATAGAGCGTCAGCAAGCTAAGGTAAATCGTTTGGTAGCGTTGGCGAAATTGTTGTAACTGGTTGCGAATTTGGTGGAGGCGATCGCCCCTTAACATCACCGCATGATTCAGCAACTCAAAATACTCTTGGTTTAAGCCCCGCAACCGATGGTGAATAGCAATATGTCGCACCGTGAGGACTCCCCATATCACCACACAGGTCGTCAGCATCAGAACCGAGTTCAGAATTAACTGGAGGAGTTGACTGGTTTGCTCAATGCTCATATCACCTCACAAAGGAATGGGAATTGAATAAGTTCGATATTTGTCAGGGGCGGGTTTTGCTGTCAAATCACATGGCAGGACGCAGACTGGTCTGCTAAACCCGTCCATACAGTTTGCGGATTTATTAAATCCACGATTCAGAACAGGCATCGCCACAGATATAAGAAAACTGCACCCAAACGGACAGCGATCGCGATCGCCAACTGGTGTTTTAAGTGCCATTTATCAAAGTGGTACAATTGTACTGAATGATCCGACTTGAGACAACCCTCTTGAAATAGTTCTTTGCCCTCCCGTTGCAACCAATGAAGAATAAATTTTTGTGAATAAAGGTCAGAAGGTTATGAACTTTTTCCCCAACTCACCCTGTGGAAAACCTGTGTTTTTCTGTGGAAAACCTGCTGAAAACTAGCGGAAAACAAGAGCTAATCAGTGGAATAAAGTGCCCAGTACATATGATCTGTGGGTAATTCTCCCAATTTTCCACATGTTTTCCACAGGCTGTCGATCGAGCAATGATTCAGTAGCTCGTGATCCCAACCTGTTTTCCACAGTTTCCACATGCCCTACTACTACTGATCCGGATCTATTTTTTTCTAAGAGCCGTTCTTGATCACGAAACACGCATCGCTCAAAAATGGATTTGAACCTTTTTAGGAAGGGTGTTACGATGACGTTCCAAGTACAATTCACAAAAGCCGATCGCCCCACCCTTAGTGTCGAATTCCTCTTAAATCTGCTCTAAACACCTAAATCTAGTTCCTCTCCCCATGAAACTCATCTGCGCTCAAAACGAACTCAACACTCATCTCTCATTGGTAAACCGGGCAGTCCCTTCACGTCCCAGTCACCCAGTTCTAGCAAACGTGCTGTTGACCGCTAACGCAGATACTCAGTCTGTGAGTTTGACGGGGTTTGACTTAAGTTTGGGTGTACAAACTGGTTTTTCGGCACAAGTAGAAGAAGGAGGCACCATCACCCTACCTGCCAAACTATTGAGTGATATTGTCTCACGCTTGCCTGATGGCGAAATCACCCTTGAGATTGGAGATGGAGAGTCGCTAGCGACGCTGACTTGCGCTTCAGGACGATATCAAGTGCGGTTTGGCAACGAGGAATTTCCAGAACTGCCCACCGTGCAGGATGGTGGAATGGCTCATCTACCCGCAGAGGCACTGATCGAAGGATTGCGAGGTTCTTTGTTTGCAACCAGCACGGATGAAACAAAGCAGGTGTTGACGGGTGTGCATTTGACAGTCACAGCCGATGGTCTGGAGTTCGCCGCAACGGATGGGCACCGTTTGTCTGTTGTGCAAACCCTCAACTCCGATACAGAAACCCCTCCCGAAAAGCCTAGTAAAGCCAGTAAGAGCAAGGCAGACAGCAAAGCGGCAAGTGCCATTGAAGAGAAGCAAGAATTTGATGTAACCGTTCCGGGAAAAGCCCTGCGGGAGCTAGAGCGGATGTTGCAGTTACAACCCTCAGAGGCGATCGCCGTTCAATTTGACCAGGGTCAGTTGATTTTTGAGTGGGCAAATCAGCGTCTGATTAGCCGTTTATTAGAGGGGCAATATCCCAACTATCGCCAACTGATTCCTCGACAATTTTCTCGCCAGATGACGGCTGAGCGGCGATTGTTGACCGGAGCACTGGAACGGATCGCCGTCATGGCAGATCAGAAAAACAGCATCGTCAAAATGAATTTAGATAGTGTTAAGCAAGAGGTCGTGCTGTCTGTTGATGCGCCAGATGTGGGGAGCGCACGAGAGGCGATCGCGGCTCAGATTTCAGGTGATGATTTAGAGATTGCCTTTAACGTTAAGTATTTGTTGGAAGGGCTAAAGTCAGTTACAACCTCTGAGGTACAGATGCAGTTTAATACCTCTACGAGTCCATCAATTTTGACCCCATTGGGTGGTCTAAAAATGACCTACCTCGTCATGCCTGTGCAAATTAGATCGTGAGACACTGGTTTTTATCTGGACTTAGTACTGTGATTCACAGATAGGGTTTGGAAATAAAACCAGGGGGGTGTGGGGGCGCAGCCCCAGCTAGGGGTTCTACCCCTGCACCCCAAATTCCCACCCTTATTTACGACGAGTTGTACTTAGAGAATGGCTGAAAAGCCGCAGAGATCTCCCTTAACTCCCCTGAATAAGGAGGAAATTGGCTTTGTTTGAAAACGTAATGCTTACTCCTCAGCTATCTTCTCAGTTGGAATAAATCCAGGTATAAATTTTTTTAGATGACAGATTGTCAATACTGAGATCTTTATCGATGGACTGCATTTAGAATAGAAGTGGTATTTGCGCGATCGCTCTAAGGGACTAGCAGCACCTTAATATCTACCTGTTGACCTGTTTGACACAATCTGATCGTACTGGTAGCCCGTTCCCTTTTGAATCAAAATTAACTTGGTAATTTCTCCCCGCAGCGCGTGGGTCTGTGACAGAGCCTCGAATAGATTTAAATCAGTGGTGTACGCTACCTGAACACCATAGATAGAACTATTTAGCAACTTTTAGCAACTTGCTGTGCTGTAAACGTGTATAGCGCACGTTTTTACCAATGTTAAATGATGATTTTTATGCCAATCTACCCTATGTGGAAAATCTGGTAGATCTGACAGAACCAGATAATTTTGTTGCCGTACCTGACAACTGGTACGTCATTATAACGGATATTACAAATTCGACTCAAGCGATCGCCGCAGGAAAATATAAAGAAGTCAATCTGATAGGGGCTTCATCCATTGCAGCTATTTTAAATATTGCAGGTAATATCGAAATTCCTTTTGTGTTTGGTGGAGATGGAGCAGAGCTACTCATTCCCTCCTCTTTACTAGCAAAAACTAAAGAGGTTTTAGTTGCAGTTCAACGGGTGGCGCGATCGCAATTTAATCTATATCTGCGTGTGGGAATTTTACCTGTTTCCGCTGTGATTGCAGCTGGATTTGAGGTTAAGATTGCCAAATTACGTGTGTCTGAAAACTACAGCCAGGTCTTAATTACAGGTGGTGGCATTGCCTACGCTACTGAATTTATTAAGGAATACAGCATCCCTGATATCTATCAACTGAGGCGACAAAGTAAATTGCTAAAAGCAGATTTTTCGGGACTAGAATGCCGTTGGCAAGATATTCCTAGCCGACATGAAGAAGTGTTGACGTTGCAGGTATTGGCGATCGCTCACAATCAGGAAAAGAATCATCAAATCTATCGCAATGTTTTGAACAAAATTCAACATATTTATGGGTCAAGTCAAGACTTTCACCCAATCGTTCCGGGCTCTCTCAATTTGACCTTTCGCTCTAAAAATTTAATGGCGGAGACAAAGCTCCGGGCTGATTCAGAAAAACGTTTAGCTAAGCCAATTTATCTATTACAAATTAAATTGGGAAACGTATTGGGTTGGCTGTTCATGTCCTTCAAATTAGTGTTAGATGGTGTGAACTGGGGGCTTTATAAAAAGACGGTAGTCAACGCCACAGACTATCAAAAATTTGATGACATGCTGCGGTTGGTGATCTCTGGCAGTGTCTCGCAGCGTGCCACCCTGCTTCACTATTTGAATGAGGAATATACCCGTGGGAGTTTAGTTTACGGGTTTCATATTTCAGATCGATTGTTAATGACCTGTCTCGTCTTTGAGCGTAACGGTCGCCAGGTTCATTTCATTGATGGGGCAGGTGGAGGATTTGCCGAAGCCGCAAAAGCGTTAAAGGAACGAATGCTACGGAAGTCTCTCAATTGGAGAACATTTCTCAAACTGATTCGATTGCGAAAAAGTGCAATTCCCTATAATCTGTAGCGGATTGTTGCCTTTTTTCCATCATGTCGCCTGACTGGATTTATCCCTATCCCACGCTTTATCCTGGAACCCTTATCAAGCGTTACAAACGATTTTTTGCTGATATTTGCCTAGAGGATGGGTCAATTGTCACGGCGCATTGCCCCAACACCGGACCGATGACTGGGGTCAACATTCCTGGGAATCGGGTGTTGGTGTCCCATAACCCCAGTCCCAAGCGATCGCTTGCCTATACCTGGGAGTTAATTGAGGTGATGGATGAGCAACCCATCTGGGTCGGTACAAACACTGCATTGCCCAATCGCGTGATTAAGGCTGCTTTAGTGGATCGTCTGTTTCCTTCACTGGGTCACTACAGCGAGATTCAGTCGGAAGTGCCCTACGGAGAGGACAAAAAGAGCCGGATTGATTTCCTGCTGACAAGTCAGGACGGTCGCTCCCCGATTTATATCGAGGTGAAAAACACCACTTGGGCGCAGAAACACGTTGCTCTGTTTCCCGATACGGTGACGACGCGAGGACAAAAGCACCTGCGAGAGTTGGCAGCACTGGTTCCTCATGCCAGGGCGGTGATGTTGTACTTCATTAATCGGGGTGATTGTACCCATTTTGCCCCCGGTGACACCGCTGATCCGGTGTATGGGCAATTGCTACGAGAGGCGATCGCCCTGGGTGTGGAGGTATTGCCCTGTCGGTTTGAGCAGAGCCAAACAGGGGTGCGGTATCTGGGGTTGGCTGAGATGGAGATACTCTAACGCAACGACGCTAACGAGCAGCCCAACCACCCAGCACAGTTTTGCTCCTGTACAGGAGTGGGGCGATCGACGGGCACAATTTGATAATTGGTTGGACGAGGTTCAGCTAGGGTGACTGAATAGGTTCTCAGTTCGTCCTGATGGAAGACAGTGAGTTCAATCGTGTCACCGGGGGCGTAGTCACTGAGGCGATCGCTCCACTGGTCTGCCGAAACGCGCAAGCCATTCAACGCTAGCAGTTCATCGCCAATGTCAATGCCCGCTTGATGAGCCGGAGAGCCAGACTCTACAAATTTAATGGCTTCCCGTCCATGCTCGGTTTTCACCGTCATGCCGACAAACGGTGGTTGGTGATCCACTTTGTCTGCCACCAATTGCAAACCAAACGGCTCCAGATAGTCGTTAAAGGGCAACTCTTCAACAGTGTGGAGGTAGCGGTGAAAGAAATCACTGAGGGATTTGTCGGCTACCGACTCAATCACTCCCTGCAACTCGTCAGCCGTAAAGCCAATTTCAACCTGCCCAAACTGATGCCACATGCGCCGCATCACATCATCAAGCGATCGCTCATTGCCATGCCGCTCACGAATCAGTAGATCCAGCAAAAACGACACCATCTCGCCCTTGAGGTAATAGGACATTTGCGAATTATCGCTATAGGCATCGCGGCGATAGAGCTTAATCCAGGCATCAAAGCTCGATTCGCTTAAGGGTTGCACCCGTCGCCCAGGAGTTGTGAGAAACCGGGTAATTTCCTTACTTAGGGCGCGGATGAACGTCTGAGCGTTGTAGATGCCTGCCCGAAACGGAATATTCAGGTCGTAATAGCTGGTCGTGCCCTCACTAAACCAGAGAGAAGGGGTGTAATTTTCGTTGTCGTAGTCAAAGACTTCCAACGCTTTAGGACGGATGCGCTTCACATTCCACAGGTGAAAGAACTCGTGGGCGACTAATTGCATGAAGCGGTTGTATTTGTCTTGACTGCGGAAGCCAAAGCGAGAGTAGTTCAACGTGCAGGACGTCTTATGTTCTAACCCCCCAAACCCCTGAGAAGACAAATGCAGCAAAAACAGGTAGCGATCGTAGGGTAACCCACCAAACATCGACGCCTCAACCGCGATGATCTTTTGAGTGTCGGCAATGACCTGGTCTGCGTCTAAACTGCCCTGTCCCCAAACGGCAAGAGCATGAGGCTTTTGTAGTACCTCAAATTCGTAGAGTTGATGGCGACCAATCTCAAACGGGCTATCTACGAGGGTGTCAAAATCTGCTGCAACAAAGGTATTCGGTTCTCCGGCGATCGCTTCTAAAGGGGTCGCCACTTGCCAATCTGCGTGAGGAGGGGCGATCGTAATACGAATCAGATTTTTTTCAAACCCTGGTATGTAAAAGCACAATGCTGCTGGGTTAAAGTAACCGTGCGTCGCGTCAAGGTGATTGGTTCTAACGGTCAGTTCGTTGGCAAAGATGCGGTAACGCACAGTGATCTCAGAGAGATGACTAGTGTCAATTTGCCAGTGATTTTTGCTCAGCTTACGCCAAGTCAGCGACTGCTTCCCCTCAGCTTTAAAGTCTTGTAAGTGGCGGGCATATTCCCGCACCAAATAAGAGCCTGGAGTCCACACAGGCATCTTTAAATCCAGGACATCCGCATCCCATCCTTTGATCTGCAACGTCACCTCAAACAGGTGCGACTCCGGTTGCGGCATCGCGATCTGATAATGCAAGTCAAGCTGAGTACGCGATCGAGACGTTGGGCGGAGTTGAGTTGCTTCTGTCATGGGAGGGTGCTGCGAATGAACCATTAAATGAGCCTTTAATGGTTTATTGTAGGCTCCACTACACGCAGTTGCCGAGGATCTCTAAATTCTTCCTGCCAGATGTGCCAGTTGCTTCATGTTGACAAGATAAAGTGCCTGGTTCGCGGCATCGATCTTAATCCAACCTTTACTCTCTAACTTCTCCATAATCTTGGTAGCTTCATCCACAGAAATGCTGGCAGCATCTGCCAGATCTTTGGTGGGAATGTTAAAGATTTCCGTGCCCTGCGAGGAGGACTGACCGTAGGTTTCGCCTAAAAAGACCAGCGTGTTAGCGAGCTTAATGGCAGGAGCCTGATGGGCAAGTTGAAACCGGAAGTTGGTTTGTCTCAACCGTCTCACCATTAGCTGCAACATGCGGTGATGCAGTTGAGAGTCTTTGAACAGAGTTTGAATGAAGCGTTGCGCCGAAATGCTCAATAGCTTTACCGACGAAAGCGCAACTACATCTGTTGAGCGGGGGGATTCATCCAGAATCGCCATTTCACCAAAGAAATCACCTCGCCCCAGGATGGCTAATGTGACCACCTCATCGCCTGCATGGCGACGCACTTTGACCCAACCTGACTCAACAAAGTAAACTGCGTTGCCCCAAGCATCTTCCATCAGGACAGCGCGATCAGCTGGGTATTCGTGCTCAACGGCAATGGACAGCAACCAGTCGAGTGTTTCTGGGCTGGCGGATTGAAATAGGGGGAAAAGCTCACTAAAAACGGCGGTCTGCATGGAAAGCTGCTCAGGGTAAGGATTGATGGATTCCCACTGACATACACTTTAATGCCAAAGGTGGTGCCGAGGGCGAAAGCAGCTTTAGCAAAAAGCGATGGATGGCGGGTAGCGTATAGGCTACTGACTAATTAAACTATGTTACCCAGAAATATCAGGAATCTGAGCATTTTCTGGGATCGATCGAACGCCTGTAGCTGTTATTCAAGCATTGCAGAAGTTTTAGTAAAAACTAGAATACCACGGTGCCAGTTATGCTTGTTGAATTGCTTGCTGCAATCGGGGACGCAATGCCTCCACATAAGATGCCCATCCGATAATGATGGGTTGCTGATGGGCAAGGGTGTCTGGGTCAATGGCATGGGCTGTGAATTTCAGGGGATGCCCATCCAGATCACAACACACCAGACCAGCCGCGTGGGCGAGGGCAATGGGTCCAACGGTGTCCCACAGTTTGACCTTACGGTTGAGATACAGGTACAACCCTGCCTTCCCCAATACAATCTGCATCACCTTCAAACCAAAACTGCCGACTGCACTGAACTCTACACCTGGAATGAGGTGGGCGATCGCCTTTCCGTAGATCCGTCGATCTTTGTCGCCGATGATGATGGGGCAAAACTCCTCGGATAACGGGGGCGGTTCTGTTGGGATGAGGGGCTTGGGCTGAGTGAGCGATCGCCCCTCAAGGGACTGGCTTGTTGCGTGAAACAATCCCCAACCCGTGCCACCGTAATAAAGCTGACCGGACGCCGGAGCGTGAACCCATCCCGCTATTGGTTCCCCTTGCTGCAACAAACCCACCATCACGGCATAGTGGGGGCTATGTTGAATAAAATCATCGGTGCCATCCAACGGATCAATGAGCCAGAGCCGTTGATAGTCATTGTGAAATGCCTGCCGCGACTGCACGTTTTCCTCCGAAATGATGCCATCGTTTGGGAAAAGCTCGCTCAGCTTAGTCGTGATCATCTCATCCAACAGGCGATCGACATTGGTAACGTAATCCTTGGCCCCCTTTTCAAAAACTTGAAACGGTTGTTCTGCCATTTGGGTAGCTTTTTCACCGCAATTGAGAATTAACTGGTTGATGGACTCAACTTGGTCTGAGGAGAAGGGATTCATTGGAATAGGGAGTAAGGAGTAGGGCGGGCGGGCGGGGGGGGAGGAAGTAAGGGAGTGGAGGAGTAAGGGAGTGGGGGTGTAAGAATCGCTAGATTGACGATTGACTACTGACGATTGACTACTGACGATTGACTACTGACGATTGACTACTGACGATTGACGATTGACAATTGACCACCAATCACTAACCACTAACCATCTCAACCAAAAAACGGGCTAACCCGCTAGTGGAGTTAGCCCGCCAATTTGGGAACGCTTAATAAAACTACTTTTGCAGAACCAACTTAACGTTGGCATTTTGCAAACCAGGACGCTTAACTTCAGCCAGAGTTTTGTTCACAGCATACTTCTGGTTGATCGAGTTGATCAGTTCAGTCTGGTTGTGCTTCTTAGCAACACCCCAAAGGTCAGCAACGAGGTCAAAAGAACCATCGGTATTGCGAGACCAGCCCAGATCATATTCGCCTTCGAGGACAGCAACGATGTCAGAGCGAACGCGCTGACCGTTGTAGCCACGAACATCAGCATCTGTCTTAACGGTGATGCCGAGATCCCGCAGGGAAGCCTTGAGGATTTCAGCGTCAGTGATCTTGGTGCGCAGAGTGCTAAAGTGAGACATTTGGATTTCCTCCTGTAGAGAAATTGAGAGAAACGACAACGTTTTGATGTAGATATACCGTATGGCTTAACCTTTGGAGGGCAAACAAGTACGGCTGTAGATTGAAACTGCTAGCATCGGCTAGCCTTTCCTCCTGTTGGGAGCAGGAGAGAAAGCTTGTTAGAACTCCAATCGCTGATATTCAGCAACGGAGGACGCCGCAGGTCGCGCGCGCTGCCTTGCCCAATCTCTTAGGGCTGTAACCTGCTCACTCATCGTCTTAGAAAGCGGTAGGGTTGCCTTGATGGCGGCGATGATATCGAGTTGAGTAAACTCGCGATCGCCCGCAAATGCCTCATACATGGCGGCAATCAAAGCTTGTTCAATCTCTGCACCAGAGAACCCGTCACAGACATTCACCAACTGGTCAAGGTCAAAGCGACCAATATCACGGCGACGCTTGGTAAGGTGAATCTTGAAGATCTCTTTACGCTCTTCGGCGTTGGGTAGATCGACGAAGAAGATCTCGTCAAATCGTCCCTTCCGCAGAAACTCTCCGGGGAGTCGCTCTACTCGGTTTGCCGTTGCCATGACAAACACGGGAGAGGTTTTCTCCTGCATCCAGGTCAGGAAGGAGCCGAAGATCCGGCTGGAGGTGCCGCCATCAGAGTCAGCGGAACCCGTACTGCCTGCAAAGGCTTTATCAATCTCATCAATAAAGAGAATGGCGGGAGAGATCGATTCAGCTGTTTTCAGGGCATTTCTCAAGTTGGCTTCTGAGCGACCCACCATGGAGCCGTCATAGACCCGACCCATATCTAACCGTAACAGTGGCAAGCCCCATAGACGGGCGGTGGTTTTGGCAATGAGTGATTTACCACAACCCGGAACTCCCAAAATCAGCATCCCTTTGGGTTGGGGCAGTCCATATTCTCTTGCCCGTTCAGTAAAGGCATTGGAACGCTGGTGGAGCCACTTCTTCAACTCTTCTAAACCGCCAACTGCATCGATAGTTTCATCTTCTTCGATGTATTCCAGAATGCCGTTGCGGCGAATCAGCTGCTTTTTCTCAGAGAGCACAACATCAACTTCTGCTTCAGTCAGCCGACCTGCGGTGACTTGAGCTTTGCGATAAACCTTTTCCGACTCATCACGAGTTAAACCCAACGCTGCTTTGAGCAACTTCTCACGAGTTTCGGTTGTAATTTTGCGAACCGGACGAATTTGGTCAAGCTGATGAGTTAAGACTTGATTCAGCTCTGCCATATCCGGTAGCGGGAAGTCGAGCACTGCAATTTCTTTCTCAAGCTCGATTGGAATATTCTGCACCGGAGACATCAGGACAATCGCCTTTTGAGTGTCTTTGAAACTGGCGATCGCATCTCGCAACCAGCGAGTCACTCCGGGTGAATCGATAAATGGATGCAGATCCTTGAAGACAAAAATGCCAGGTTCCCGCTGACGCACTACCCACTCAATGGCTGCTTCTGGAGCGAGAGTATTGTGTTGGGTAACGTTACGGGGTTGCCCGTACTCAACGATGCCGTGGGTCACAGTCCAGATGAAAAACCGACGCTGTGGCTTCATCTGAGCGATGGTGGCGATCGTTTGCTCTGCCCTTTCTTCCTCAGATGTTACGAGGTAGATCAGAGGATATTGAGCTTGAACTAGAATACTTAGCTCTTCTTTCATGATCATTACGACCTAAAGGATGGGGGCAGATGCTGAACTTTTCCAATGCACTTTGAACCAGTTTGGACAAGTGATTGAAGCGTCGCATCGATGGATTAAACAAATTCAAACCTGGAAACAACAGTGCTACCCGTAAAGCAGCTGACCAGGGTTAGTTAGCAAGAACTAACTCCTGTTCACCTTGTTGATCAGGGCTGGCGGGGACACCGACCTTAGCGACAGGAAGCTCCTCATCAGCTAAGACAGTGGGTTGCTCTTTCAGAGAAACCATCTCGCCTTCTTTCAATACCAACGGACTATCACACCCAGGACAGCTGTAGACTTGGTGAGTCCGTCCGTGACTCATTTCTACCTCATCTACCACGCCTGGATGGGTCAGATAGAAAACAATTGCACGCTCTGCAATCGCTGACATAGGCTCTGACTCAACTGCCGCACGAATTTTAAGTTGGCGGTGCAGGTCTGGCGGGAGATATAAGGTGACTTTGGTTTTGTCTTGCATATAACGGTTACATGGTTAATACCCGGGTATGTTTGCAAGCATATTCAGCATTTCGAGTGCTGTCAAGCTGTCATGCCTCTATAACGTCATTATTGAAACATTTGTTTACAAAGTCTGGAGGGGCTCTATCTCAAGGTGGAGGGGCGATTGCTCTAGAGACAGAGACGTGTCGGGAGTTCTGTTAGCGAATTTCTGCCGTGAGAAATAGGGGATCGATGGGGCTGGAAAACGGCAATAGTGTGTGGACTTTTCGCGAGCGGGGCATGGCTAGACAAGTGATTAAATCTGGGCAAGTCATCAAATTTGCAGAGGTGGTGCAGAGGCAGTCAGGGCATTTCCAGATGAGGTCGGGAAAACGAGGTAACGAACCTATGGTTTTGCCGAGAGATCCGCTAGATGCAACCCAGAGAGATGTATTAGCATCAGGTGACATTAACTCATTTAACCAACACCCTGAATCAAAATTTTTGTGAAATGGAAACGGTACGTTCAAACGTGGAGGAGACTGGCAAACCCAAGGTGAGAGAGCAAATTCTGCATGTGTTGAAGATGCGAGGTGCTCAAACGGCAACAGCTCTAGCAGAACAGTTGCAGGTGTCTCCAATGGCGATTCGTCAGCATTTGCAGAGTTTGAAGGCGGAGGCATGGGTAACGTATCAGGAAGAAAAGCGATCGATGGGGCGTCCGGTCAAGCTGTGGCAGTTGACGGAGCATTCGGTGAGCCGTTTTCCTGATAGTCATGCAGACTTGATTTTGGAGGTGCTACGGGGGGTAGAGACGATTTTTGGCACCGAGGGGATGGAAAAGCTGGTGACGGAGCGGAGTCGGCGGCAAATCCAGACCTATCGAACGAAATTGGTGGAGATGGGGGTGGATGAAACCTGGCAGCAACGCATCAAGGCGATCGCCCATCTTCGCAATCAGGAAGGCTATATGGCAGAGGTTGTTGAGGATGCCGATGGTTGGCTACTGGTTGAAAACCACTGCCCGATTTGTGCCGCAGCACAAACCTGTGCTGGGCTGTGTCACGCCGAATTGGACGTGTTTCAAGCGGTGTTGGGGTCAACCGTGACCGTTGAACGAGTAGAACACATTTTGAAGGGCGATCGGCGGTGTGCGTATCGGGTCAGGGAGAGGGAGTGAGGGAGTGGAGGAGTTACTCGATGCGAGGGATGAACCAAATTCGGGTATAGATGCCTACTGGGTCATTCATTGACTGGAGGGTTTCTAAGTCCTCCCGTAAGGTCTGAAGCTCTAACGTTAGAGGATCGAGCCGTGAAGACGATCGCCCCATGTAGCGGCTAAACAGGCTGTCTAGCAATTCGGCTTCAAACAGGTTGCTGCGGGGATATTCCTCCAGTCGCCAGTCATCGCCCAACTCAGCCGTTTCGGCTGCCGCCTGAATTGCCTCTTCCAGTCCACCGATTTCGTCAACCAGTCCGATCCGCTGCGCTTCGATGCCTGACCAAACGCGACCCTGAGCAATCTCAGCGACTCGTTGACGGGGGAGCGATCGCGATTCTGCTACGGTGTCTAGAAATCGAGTGTAGAACTGATCAGTAATGCGTTGGACAATTGCCATCTCTGCGGGGGTGCGGGGGCGAGTAATGGTCTGAATATCGGCGTATTGCCCTGTTTTAACGACATCCCAGGTGATGCCATTATTGTTGGCGATCGCCTGCACATTGGGCAGCAACCCAAACACCCCAATCGAACCCGTGATCGTGCTGGGGAGGGCATAGATTTTGGTGGCATGGGTCGCGATTTGATAGCCGCCAGAGGCTGCAAGATTGCCCATGGAGACAATCACAGGCTTAACCTCTGTTGTCAGTTGAATCTCACGAGCAACGAGGTCGGATGCTGTGGCACTGCCCCCCGGACTGTTGACCCGCAGAACGATTGCCTTCACATTCTCGTCAAGGCGAAGCTTGCGGATTTCCTCAGCAAAAAAATCACCGCCAATCAACCCGTCTCCGCCTTCGCCGCTGACGATATCGCCTTCGACGTAGACCAGAGCGACCTCGTTCATGCTAAAACCTGAAGGTTCTGGCGTCACCGTTGCAGCATACTCAGGCAGGCTAATTTGACGGAAATCTTCCTCCGCTGCTGCTTCTTCCTCTTCGGTGAGCTTGCGTAACTCGGCGATCGCCTCATCGGGATACGCCAGACGATCCACCAACCCTGCTGACTCTGCCTCAGATGCCAGCAATAGACCATCCTCATTAGCGACAGCTTGTAGAGCCTGAGGCGTCAGTTCGCGGCTCTTGGCAACCGACTGCAAAAACTCACCCCACAGGTCGGTCAGCAGTTTTTGGATCTGTTGTCGATCCGCAGGGCTGCGATCGCTGCGGATGAACGGTTCCACGGCTGATTTGTATTCTCCGACGCGGGTAACCTGAATGCCAATGCCATATTTTTCCAATGCCTCTGCAAAAAAGGCGGTTTCTGACTTAAAGCCGTTTAGCTCCATCACCCCAGCCGGGTTGAGCATTACCGTATCGGCAACCGAAGTAAGGTAGTAGTCACGCTCAGTCCATTGCATCTCATATGCCAGAATTGGCTTACCAGACTCCTGAAAGGTCTGGAGGGCCTGTCGAATCTCGGTAAGGTTGGCAAACCCGGCTGCCGATGGATTGACACTGTTGTAGAGATATAAGCCCACGATGCGATCGTCCGTTGCTGCTGCCTCCAGGGCGTTTAATACCTCGCGAAAGGCGATTTGCTGTTCGCTATCTCCGGCTAACACCTGCTCGATCGCTCCCGTGGAATAGGTGCCCGGTGGGGTATCGGTGATGTTTAACGACAAATCAAAGGCGAGAACAGTTTTATCGCGGAGGGCAGGGGCAGTCTCTTGAGCGGCGATCGCTGCGATAATGGCTACGAGCAGCATGAAACCACCGACGCTAAAGAGGGTTAGCCCAACCAGGGTGGCAAAAACGAATTTAAGGAAATCACGCATAAAAATGGTGGTGAGTCATTGGTCATGGGTCATTGGTGATGAGTCATTGGTTACTCGGTCATTGAGTGCGAGCGATCTACAAATGACGAAGACAAATGACAACCCCAATCTAATACTTATATTCACTGATCCGCTCAGGTAGCCGCATCACTATCTTCATCATCAACGGGCACTTGATTGACCTCTAACAGGGGTTCAAATCCCGGACAAAATCCTTCGGGGGTCACCTTAAAGCCAAATAACGGAGAGGCTTGATTCCAGCAGCGTTGTCCCCGGTAATGCAAGCAATACTCACAACACTCGGTATCCAGGGGAGTGGTGAGTTCGCCGCCCTGATTCAAAATCTCGCGTTGGGGCACTCCCCGCAACACCAACTCTTCACCCTGCCAGCGAGCTTCGACTAAGCCAGTATCAGCAAAATTTTGCCAGCGTGGGTCAGAGGTAATCGGGCTGGATAGATAGATATTGACCCCGTTGCTCAGTTCGGTCAGTTCTCCCTCATAGCGAGCTTCGGGGGCAGCGGGTTGAATAAACGTCTCACCGATTGGCAACTCGACCAGCGTCCCCGCAGCAGGGGAATGAAGCTGATAACGGTTTTGTAACTCTTCCAAGCTCGTCAAATCAGTGAGATAGGGCGATGTGCCATGGATAAACACAACATGTTGCGGACGCAGGTTGTGAATCAGTTGAGTTGTGCCAGGACCGTCACAATGGTCGCCCAACAGGTAAGTGTCGATGATCAACTCCCCCGACTGAACCTTTGCCTGAAGAGGTTTAGAGTTTTCTAGCAGGTTATACACCGCCGTTTCGATCGCCCCTACTCGCCCTGGTTGATGAGGCAGCAGCAGCACCCAAGAGCTATGGCCTAGACGACAGTAGTGGTTGAGATCAGCTACCTGATCGGTGAGGATGACCTGAGGGATTTGGGGATTGTCAAAAATTTGATCGAGTTCTGCATTGTGAGATGGCATCCGGCGTACTCGTGGACGGATGCGATCGTCCCAAAATAGGGGTTGATGGCGGGCAAAGTTTTGCACCGCACTGGGGAAATGGGGAAGCAATTCCAGATAAGCATCGCAGCCCAACGCCACTGACCCACCGACCCAGATATCGATATTGCGTCCGGTGAAGTGGTGATGGCTGCGGAGCAACATCAATAACTCCTGCCCTAAACCCAGCGTTGGAGTTGGCAACAGAACCGATTGCTGGTCAGCGATCGCCCGATTAATCCGTTCGGCTAGTTGATTTTCCTGCTGGCGGCGATGGGGATGGCGAGCCGTGCCATAGCTCCCCTCTAGAATCAGCACATCCGGTTTTAGACCGCGCAATTCCTCCAGGGGAAACCCCTCCACCAGACGCGAGTTTGAGAGAAAACAATCGCCTGTGTAGAGCAGCCTGTAGGCTCGCTCTGGTGTGGTGTAGGTCAACACAAAAGCAGATGCCCCTGGCAAGTGACCCGCCGGATAAAGCTCTGCGCTCAACCCCTCTTGAAAAGCAACGGGCGATCGCCAGGGTAAGGCTCGACAAAAAGATGGAATGGTCGGTTCACTCAGCCAATTGAGAGGCAGCAATTGGGCAGTGACTTCGCTGGCGTAAATCGGCATTTGCGGAAAAGCCTGATGCAATGCCAGCAGACCTTTAGAGTGGTCGGGATGGGCATGGCTACACAGAACCAGGTCGGCTGGAGGCAGTCCACCTGAATTGGCAATGAGGGGGGTAATGTTTTCCAGTCCGCAATCGAGCATCACCCGATACGGACCCATCTGCATAAGCAGACAAACCCCTTCGTCGGTATGACCAACACCGTAAGACAAACACTGTAACTCAGTCACAGTCACGCCGTTCCTGCAAACAAAGCGACCTAGCCATGTTGCTAAGTGCTACCTAACCATAATTCGCGTTCAACACAGACACAAGGCTGGATTTAGTGGGCTGAGCCGTTGCCGTGATAGTTGTCAGTATCGTAGAACCCGTTGCGAGTACCAAAAAATAGGCAAGCAGCGATAAACAAAGGGGTTAATGCTAAAAGAATCAGTTGTACATCCATCGTTGTTTCTCAAATTTGGGTAGGTCTTATCTCAAAGCTTAATGAAAACGAGTTTATCCGGCTAATTATGGTTAAAGCCTTTAGCGTAAAAAATATTTAGGAATGTGAATGGTTATTGCAAAGGTTTCTCCCTCAATTTAGGGGGTGCTTTCAAAAAAGTCTAGCGGCAAAAGGAATAGGAAGGGGGGAAGAAAAAAGAAAGAATAGGGAAGAGAGAAAAAACAAGAGAGATGAAGGGTGAAGGATAAGGGATGAAGGCTAAAGGATAAAGGCTAAAGGATGAAGGCTAAAGGATGAAGGATGAGGGCTGGTTGACTGACAAAAAGTTTGAAACCCCTGATGTTCTGTGCTGTGGCTGACGAATTGAATTCATGCCTATCCGATCGAAGTCTGCGATCGCAGTTTGCCTGTGCAGACTCAATGCATCCAGGTTCTTGGTAACCTGCGTTGGTGGGTTTTGCTCCTATCGCTGCGATTTCAATCACCAAGCATCAAAGATTCGTAGGCACTCAGGACTAGAAGCGGGTTTTAGTCCACTTGAGAGGCTTTGCTTGCCCGACACCAAAATCTGCGGTTTCAACTGTCAAAATCTCAATTTTGAACTCATACCAATTTGAATTGGCTTCACTGCACATGATGCCGTAAGGGCGTTTCGCGAAACGCCCCTATCCAGTGATCTGCCACAATCAAACATTAAATCGGTATCAGGTTTGTTTACAACCTTCTGCAATGATGCTGCATCAATTCTCTACTCTTTGTCTGGTGGGTCAGGCTGGCGTTACGGAGCGTGTTGATTTGACAGGTGTACTCATAACCTGTTAATAGGTTATTCTCATGAATACTTGACTCTCAACGTAAGTTTTCAGCTGTGTCCCGTTGACCCTTTAACTCTCAAATTGTGGCGATCGCCGTGTATCGAAAAAGGTAATTGTTCATTTAGAAACTGCTGCGATCGCACCCTCTGACAATTCATCCTTAATTTCACCCAAGTTGGGTGCATTTCTGATTATGCTGACCCAAGAAAAAGCAATTCAACGGGCATCGAAACGGGGCAACAAACGAGTGTTGGTGTTGGGGTCAGCAGTCCCTACTCCCTCGATCACAGCATACTCCTGGAGTAATTTGCCACCGTCGATCAACGTAGCTGATTATGATGTTGTCATCCTCAATCTAGTTTCTTTTTTGAGTGAGCAGTCAGAGATGGGAATTCGACCTGAACGGTTACCCTCCTGGCAACAATTAGCCCGTCTTCTGTTTAGTCCTGGCAGTGAAATTGTTTGTATTGGAATGCCAGGTTTAGAAGGCAATAATCTGTATCAATCAATGATGTGGTGGCTTCCTGTGACCCCTGAATTTATGTTGGAATCGGGGGAAACCATTCGGGATGTCAAACCTGAATTTGCTGCCTATTTTGAACAGGTTCGTCGCTGGTTTTTTTATGCCACTCCAAAATTTAAGGCGCACTTTTTAGGGTTGGCGCAATACCTGCGAGTGATTCATCCTAAAGCCAACAATGTGCAGGTGGGTATGGGGGCGATCGCCTATAACCGCTTTCAACAACCCGTTGGCTTCAAACTCAAATTTCGGGCAGCCTGTGTCGAACGGGGCGTGCGTGCTCTGCCCGCCAGCACGGATGCAACTACCCCCAATTCCCAGGGCATTGACTCTGGCGTTGCGGTCTGGTTGCCACCGCCGACAGAAATGTCTGTTGATGAAGCGATCAATCTGCTCTTGCGCGAGCGATATGGCTTGATCCAGGAGCAAAAGCCTCCTGCCTGGGCAGATACGTATCGGTTGCCCCAACAACAGGCGATCGAAGATCGGATTCTCGGCTATCAAACCGAGATCAATCGCCTCTCACAAGAGTTAGCCTCGGCGCGACAACAACTCATGGCTGCTTCTGGGTTTAGTCGCTTGTTGTACGACCAGAACTCTGAAAGTTTGGCTCAAGTGATTGGCAGTGCTCTGCGGGAGTTGGGTGCTCAGATTAGCCCCCTCAAACCGCCCTATCAAGATGCGATACAGATTCGCGATCCTGCTAATCGTGAGGGACTGGTTGTGGTGCGAGCCCGGATGGGTGTTTTACCCCTCAATGATCTGCGCTACCTGGATCAGTGGGTGCGGGATCTGTTGATGCAACAGGAGTGGCGTGGCAAAGGTGTATTGATCGCCAATACCGAGTTTCACAAACCTCCCCGGCAACGCCGAGAAGCCTTTCAACCCAATTGCATTCGGGCGGCTCAACATTTTGGCTATTGTCTGGTCACGACCACTCAACTATTTCAGGCGATCGCCCTACATCAACGTGGAGCACTCGATCTCACCCAGTTTTGGTCTTCCCTTTTGGATACCCATGGTATTTGTCCGCTACCGGAGATTAGTGTGGCGGAGTAAGGAAGAGGACAGGAAAAAAGAAGAGAGAAAAAAGACGAGGGAAGAGGGAATGAGTCGGTTTGGGGGGACTTTGAGGTGGGTATTCTGACTCTGTCCTACTTGTACCGAGCCTCGTTTCCAGGCTTCTGCTGAAAATGGGTTGGCGAGAGATAGTTGTGCGAGTTACAGTGTGAGACATTTGAATTTATATGTCGAGACATCTAGACCTTTCATGAGAATGAGCAACATAATAGTCACTAGCGGCGGTGACCGCAGGATGGTTGAGTTACAGGGGATTGAGGAGGCTGTGTCCTGAGTTAGGAGGTTTCACTCTACCCTCTGCCTTAGCGATTTCCTTGGTTGCTGTAACTATTCCAGAGTGGAACGGGGAATCGTTTCAATTCCTGCTGGATTTATCTAACGGGAGGAAGTGCCAAACCAAGAAAATATTATTTGCTAATAAGAGTTAGCACGAACAGCCAGAAAAGATTAACCTTAAGTTAAGAAAAGGTAAAAATGAGACTGATGTTTTTTCTGGTATGGCTGTTACGAGTTCGGCTAAGGCATCAAGGAGATGGGGGGGTCGCCTTCAGTCAGAAGTTCTGCCCTGCACCCTGTCACACCCTTGAAGACTGTCGCTATGGGTAATGATTATCGTCTGAATTTAATCTAAGGACTTTAGAGTGCATGAGTTAAACCCTTTGTTTTGTATGCCAGACATGATTCAAGTTGGCGATCGCGTTGAGATTCTAGCTCCAACCTATGTTGCTGGCAAAATTGGAGTTGTGTGTGGCAGAGAGCTATTGACGACGGACGAGTTGAGTGATCGCTGGTTGATTCAAGTCGATGTCGAGCAAATGATTGTGTCGCTGTACACCAGCGAGTTTCGGGTGATTAAGAGATAGAAACGGGAGGACACCGGAGGAGCCAGAGAGCCGTAGTGTTGTGGCTTGGGTCACGAAGCGTAGGATAAAAGCTATGGCTATAGAACGGGATCAGACAGCCAGATTTCTCGACTCATGCTGGATAGCGGCAAGTAACCCTGTCAGTTCGGTTTCGAGTTGCTGCAACTGCTCCTGGGTGATTGTTGTGTTGCCTGCCTGAGCCATCTGCTCGATCGCCTGACACAAAGCCGTGAACTGTTCGACGCCAAAGGTCATACCTACCCCTTTTAAGGTGTGAGCAGCCAGGGCTAACTCTCCAGCGTTTTTGTGGGCGATCGCGGATTGCAGGGCTTGCATCAGTCGAGGTAACTGTTCAATGTGAGCGTTTAGATAATCGGCTAAAAAAGCTTCATCGTGATCGGTCAATTCCCGCAGATCCTTTCGCACACCAGGCGAAAGGGTAAAGGGGAAGTAGGCATCAGATTTTGAAGAAATGGACGGGGTTGGGGTTGCCGTTTGGTAAACATAGCGCACCTCCAAATGCTCGGCAATTTTGCTAAATAACACACCTTCTTGAATGGGTTTGCGGATAAAGTCATCGCATCCGGCGGCTAATGCCGAGAGCCGTTCTTCTTCAAAGGCATTGGCGGTGAGAGCCAGAATGATGGGAGTGGGTGTGAGCGACGTTAACTGGCGGATGCGGCGCGTGGCTTCGTAGCCATCCAGAATCGGCATTCGCAAGTCCATCAAGATCAAATGAGGAGCGTAGCATTGCGCCTGAGCGATCGCCTCATCTCCATTAACCGCCTCTTCAACCGCAAAACCAACCGATGAGAGGAGTTTGACCAATAACTGACGGTTCGTTGCCTGATCATCTACCGTCAAAATGCGGTAGGTAGGCTGCCCCGGTTCCAGACTCAGGACTCGTTCTTGGGGTTGGGCGATCGCAGGTTCCACCACCTCAGCCAGCGTCACCGGAATCGTAAATCGAAAGATGGAGCCAGTCCCTACCGCGCTTTGAACGGTGATATCTCCTCCCATCAACTGCACAAATCGCTTGCTAATAGAGAGTCCTAGCCCAGTTCCCTCCTGTAATCTCCGCCCTGCATCTGTCTGAATAAAAGGGTCAAACAGCAAATCAATTTCATGAGGAGCAATTCCCGGACCCGTGTCTTCTACCTCAAACTGGAGGGTCAGACTGGAACCGATAACGAGTGCATCATCGGGGGGAGTCGTTGATGGGGCAATTCGGAGGGTCACACGACCCCTGGTTGTAAATTTGACGGCATTGCCCACCAGGTTGATCAAGATCTGTTGCAGCTTTCTCTCGTCTGCCTGAACAAACTGGGGCACATGGGAATCACGCTCGACGCGCAGTTGCAATTCCTTCACCTGGACTCTGGGTTCCATCATGGCAACGATGGACTCAACCAGGGTATCCAGATTAAAGGCAGTTTCATTCAGGGTCAGTCGCCCAGATTCAATCTTGGTCATCTCCAACACGTCGTTGATCAGCGTGAGGAGATGTTCGCTGCTGCGATTAATGATGTTGAGATACTCCAGTTGTTCTGTTTTCAGGAGCGGATCTCGGCTCATCAACTGGGTGTAACCGAGGATCGTGTTGAGGGGACTGCGAAATTCGTGACTGATGTTTGCCAAAAATTGGCTTTTAGCCTGGTTTGCGAGTTCAGCTGCTGCTTTTGCCTGCTGCATGGCGACCGCTGCTTGCTTACAGGCAGTGATATCCAGGGTCATCGCTAAAATACAGGGGACATCGCGCAGGTAAATCACCTCGGCAGACACCAGGAGATAGTGAACCTCGCCATCTCGGCTTTGAAAGGCATACTCCTGGTTGTGGATGGCTTGCTGCTCTCGCAGCGACTGTAACAGGCGATCGCTATCTGCTGCATCAACAAACAGCGACAACTCCCCCAGCGTCTTTCCCAAAACCATCACGGGCGCGTATCCCAAAATCTTGCAAAAGTTTTGGTTGATGTCGATAAACCGCCCCTCCTCCAGGGTCAGGATCATCATGGGACCGGGGTTAGAGCGAAAGGCTTTAGCAAACTTTTCCTCAGAGAAGCGCAAGGCAGATTCGGCAATTTGACGCGATCGCCCCTCTTCTTGCAAGCGAGAATTTTGCTCCTCTAACTGCTTGGTTAGATAGCGCATTTTGAGGTGAGTATTGACCCGCGCCAACACCTCCTCCTGTTGAAAGGGCTTGGTAATGTAATCTACGGCTCCCAGCGTTAGCCCTTTAATCTTGTCTACGGGGTCTGCCAGAGCCGTCATAAAAATGATGGGAATATCTCGTGTAGACTCCTGCGCTTTGATCCGACTACAGGTTTCAAATCCATCAATTCCAGGCATCAAGACATCCAGCAAAATCATGTCTGGCGAAATTCGCTGGAGCTTTTGCAGGGCATTTTCTCCATCTCGTGCAATTAACACCTCAAAGCCGTACTCGATCAGCAGATCCGAGAGAACTTTGATGTTCGTCGGATAGTCATCCACAATCAAAATTTGGGATTTTTTAGAGAGGTTCATAAGGTGTCACGATATGGACGAAAAGTTGGGGAAATAGGATTCCAGGAGTTTGAGGATAGCGACATCATCAAATTGATCAGCCATCTCCTTGACCTGATGGGCAAAAGCACCATATCGCGCATCTACAGCCTTTAATCGGGTCACCTCTTGCAGAATCCGTTCAATGTGACCGATCTGAGCGGCGGTGTAGAGATCCGTTAATTCCTCAATGGGAGGAATAACCATTTCATCAGCGATCGCTGTATCAGGAGACGTTGGCTCGGAAGGAGGCAATGCCTGTCGTACCCAGGTGAGATTGAGATAAGTCGCGAGCTTTTGCAATAATTCCTCTGCCTGGATAGGCTTTGGCAAAAAGTCGTCATAGCCCGCCTGTTGGCTCTGCTGGCGATCGAACTCAAACACACTGGCCGAGGAAGCGATGATGGGGATTGTCTGAAATGCCTCTAACTGCCGCAGTTGGCGAGTCATCTCAAAGCCGTCCATCACGGGCATAACCAGGTCAGCGATGATCAAGTTGGGGTGAGTTGCTGTTGCTTGTCTCAAACCCTCTAACCCGTTCTCTGCCTCAATCACATAAAAGCCGAGTGCCTCTAGCCAACCCAGCAAAACGGCGCGATTGTCGGGGCGATCGTCAACCACCAAGATAGTGCGGCGATCGCCTTCGTAACCGATGACATCCTGACTCGATTCCTCCAGAAAAGGTGCGCTCGCCCCCATCCGTCCTGGCAGCATCACCTCAAACCAGAAATGGCTCCCCTGATTGGGTTGGCTCTCGACCTGAAGACACCCCCCCATTAACCTCACCAATTTTTCGGTGATCGTCAACCCCAAGCCTGTCCCCTCTGCCCGTCGGGAATAACCTCCCACCTGCTCAAACGGTTGAAAGATGCGCTCAATCTGGTCTGGTTCAATGCCAATGCCCGTATCGGTCACCTCAAAGCGGCAACGATACATAGCTGCCGGGAAATCAACGTCATCCGTGTCGAGGGGATGGCTCTCGACTACCGACACACGAAACCTCACCTCACCTTGGTTGGTAAACTTTACGGCATTGCTCAGGAGATTAAGCAAGATCTGACGCAACCGCTTCTCATCGACTTGAATCACATCTGGCAGGGTTCCTGTGACTTTATAAAGGAATGTCAGACGTTTTTGCTCAGCGCGGATGAGACAAATGCTGGCGACTTCCTCCAAAAAGCTTTCCAGGTGAATCTCCTGAGTGTGGAGTTCAATTTTTTGTGCCTCGATTTTGGAGAGATCGAGGATGTCGTTAATCAGGGTCAACAAGTGAGAGCCGCACTGGTGAATGGTGCGAATGCTGGCGTTTTGCTTAGAGGTCAGGGTGCGATCGCGCATGAGTAGCTGGGTGTAGCCCAAAATGCCATTGAGGGGCGTTCGCAGTTCGTGGCTCATGTTTGCCAAAAACGCACTCTTAGCATGGTTAGCCACCTCAGCAGCTTGCTTTGCCTGTCGCAATTGTTCCAAGGTTGTCTCCAGTTCCCGGTGCTTCTGGAGCAATGCCTGTTCTGCCTGTTTGCGTTCGATTTCTAAAATGGTGCGATCGGTGATATCGCGTACAAAGCCTTCATAGTAAAGGAGGTTGCCTGATTCATCCCGGACTGCTCGGCAGGTTTCAGTAATCCAGATAATGCTGCCGTCGCGGCGATAAATTTGGGATTCAAAATCTTTGATGACATCCTGCTGAGCCATCAACGCAACGAACTCATTGCGACGGTTGGCTTCGACATACAACTGTCTGGCGTGGTTGGGCTGAGCCAGCATCAGTGCAGCAGGAGAGCCATAGCCATAGATTCGGGCTAACGCAGGATTGACTCGCAAATAGCGACCCTCTAAATCGGTTTGAAAAATGCCATCGGGTGCATTTTCAAATAAGCTGCGGTACTGATCTTCAGCGTTGATCAATTCAGAGACGAGGGATGGATCCCCAGGACATTCAGGTGGATGAGAACCTGGAGCAGGCATAGGGCTTGGTAGAGGTGAGTGCAGGGTTAGCTAAGTTCAGTCTATCGTTTCAGACATGACAACACGGTCAGGCTATTTTCCTAATACAGATCTCTCAATGCTGAAACCAGAATCTTTGTAGAGGTTATACACGGGTTACATATTTTTCAGGCTTATTTAAACTTTTGCTTTGTATATCGATCCCACATGGGTTGTTTAGGACGGGGTGCAACGGTGGGACCCCTGGCTGGGGCGCAGTCCCCACACCCCTTATGTCCTAATGCATATATGTAGGGCTATGTATCCAAAAAGTTTTGAATTTTAGTTGAAAATGAGCGGCTGTTATACGGCAGTTTTGAGTTCAGTTTGAGATAGTTTAGCCAGGGCATGGCGGTAGACCTGATGATACACACCTCGTTGGGCATGGCTTCCACCCAGTTGATGCAACCTGGATTGGGCGATCGCAAACTTTTCCACACTAGTTGACCAATCCCCGCGTGCCTCTGCCCTCATTGCCTCTGCTACCGGAAGGGTAACCTCTGCCCAAATCGCTCGAATTGAGGGATGCGCTTGCTGACTATAGGTGACGATGCTGTGGAGCATGTCGGTTGCCAGAGCATCGTATCCAGCCCGCGTCAGGGCATAGATGTATTGCGTGTCTAACAGTGGGGAAACGTGATCGTGGAGGCGATCGCATACCGCATTACCCAATTCTTGCCAGCGATCGCCTACATCAACTCCCCGCAACTCCAACCGGATCAGCAGAGAAATGGCGTTAATGACACATTGAGAGTAGTCTTTGGTGGCTCGTCCCCAAATTTCCCGGTCGTACAGGTGCAATGCCTGATCCGTATTCCCCTGCGCCAGGTAATACAGTGCCACATGCCACCAGTTGTGGGTGCGAAAGGTGCCACACGACTCCCAGGTATCCGCCAGCGACTCCATCCAGGTGATCCCTTCGCCCAGGCGTTGTTGGGTTTCCATGACATGAGCTACTGCATGATGTGCCCATGGGTCTTGACGATTCAGGTCAACGGCACGTCGTCCAGCGGCTTCTGCCTCGGCTAAACGGTGGCATTGCTCCAACCCAAACGCCAACATGCCATAGACGAAGTGGTTCTCGGAATTGGCGGGCAAAATCGTTTCTACCAACGTCAGCAATTCCTCTGCGTTGCCCAGATTAAAGTGGTGATACTGCCCGATTTGAGCCGCTAATAGGTCACGAGGATAGCGTTCTGCCAGAAGAGTGTGACAGGCTAAGGCGCGATCGAAGTCGTTGTCAGCCCAGGCAGCGATCGCCTCTACATACAACCGTTCCCGCTCGGTGGCGGTGTCGAGGTGTTGTCGAGCCGTATGCAAATAAGGCTGTGCTTCAGTAGCGGCAGTGGCAGTCTCCGCAAATAAATGTAGGGCTGCGACGTGGGTATTCACCAACACGCTTGTTGGGTCTGCCGCTAACCCCGATGTAATCACCTGGCAGTTGTTGCCATAGCTCAACATCTGGTGGGTGAATTGGTCAATTGCGGCGATCGCCTCTGGTGAATCGGTGGTAACGGGTAAACCCTGGCTATTGTGCAGCATGAGTTTTAGCGAAATCCTTGATTAGTTTGAGAAACGCTCACACTACACCCTCATTCTCCAGGTCAAACTTAGATCTAGCCCCTAAAATTGGATTTACTTAAGACCAGGATGATCACTCATGAGAAAGCTGGGAATTTGGCTGACATTATGTGTTGTCACGGCGATCGGTATTGTGATCGGCTGGAATTGGCATACGATTTATTTTCAACCGCAGGCGTTAGAAACCAGTTATGACCCTGGGAGTGTTGCTCAAGCAGAGGTGGCTGTGGTTGCGCCTGCCGTAGATGGCGATCGCCTCTGGGCTGATTTGGAGCAATTGAACTTTCGACGGTTTACTGAGAGTGAACGCGACCAGGCACGACGCTATATTGTGCAGCAATTGACGGATGCTGGATGGACTCCTCAATTTCAGGAGTTTGACGGCGGGATCAACATCTACGCAGAACGTCCGGGGACAGATCCCAGCGCAGGCACCATTTTGTTAGGTGCTCACTATGACTCCGTGGAGCAATCAGCCGGTGTGGATGATAATGCCACTGGGGTTGCCGCTGTGCTGGAAGCGGCAAGATTATTGGGCGATCGCTCCACCCCTCGTACTCTCAAACTGGCTCTGTTTGACTTAGAAGAAGTGGGGTTGTTAGGCAGTTTTGCCTTTGCCAAAGACGCTACCAGGATTGAGCAGTTACAAGGGGCGATCGTTCTCGATATGATTGGCTTTGCGTGTCACACCGATGGATGCCAGAGCTACCCTGCTGTGTTGCCCTTTACGCCTGCGACGACACGGGGAGATTTTTTAGCGGTGATTGGCGATCAGGGGCATATGCCACTGATTGATGCCTTTTCTCGTGCGGCTCGACGAGAACTGCCCACCGTCTTGACCTTGCCCGTCCCTCTTTTGGGACCCTTTACGCCCGATCTGCTGCGGAGTGATCATGCTCCTTTCTGGCAGGCAGGCATTGGAGCGGTGTTGCTAACCGATACCGCTAACTTCCGCAATCCCCACTATCACACCGAGACTGATACCTTAGAAAATGTCGATCGCCCCTTCTTCACAGGGTCATCTCAAATTGTGATAAATGCCGTGACGCAATTGCTCCACAGCCGCAACAGCATGGCTACCCAGTCGGTGCCGCAACGGAGCCAATCGACACCAGCTAGAACGACTCGGCTGTAAGTGGGTCAGTGGTCAATGGTCAATGGTTAATGGTCAATGGTCAGTGGTGAGTGGTTGGTGGTCAGTGGTTAATGGTCAATGGTTAATGGTCAGTGGTGAGTGGTGAGTGGTTGGTGGTCAGTGGTGAGTGGTCAATGGTTAATGGTCAATGGTCAATCGTCAGTGGTTCTGAGGGTCGTAGGTTTGAGGTGAAGCCTTAAACTCAAAACTCTTATCGCCCGCGCGATCGCCGCTGTTGTTTTTTCAATCGTCGGCTCACATCCACAAACGTATCTCGTCGCAAAAAGGGATAGTCGCTGACCCAGAGATCGTAGTCAGAGAGAAAAACGTCGGACAGTTTAGAAAAACGGCTCATATCCTCTCGATTAGACATCACTACCATCTCAGCAATGTCTCCGGGGCGAATAACGCGATGAGCGCGTTGTAGAGGCACTTGTAAGGCGGTGCTGAAGCCTGTCTCGTCTCCAATCTCCAGATTTAAGCGGCGTTCGCGGTTCTCCACAATCACCAATTCACCCTGTTTGTTGACGGTTTCCTCTTTGCCAATTAATTCTTCGGTAACGTAAACATCTAACACTTTGCCACGCCAAAAGCCGCTGTACTTATACCTGCGGCACTCCTGGTTGCGGCGAGTGGCGAGGTAAATGGGACCCCAAAGCCAGTACAACCCGATCACCACAGCAGCCATAAAATCCAGCAGGCTCAACCACTCTGGCAGAGCGGTTTTGAGAATAAACACAACTACGACCCCGACGACCGAGATCAGCAGTCGTCTAAGAAAGTCATCGGGTTTGCCCCAGTAATATTTGTACTGATCACTTGTGGCAACCAGTGGGATCATTTGTTCAAACGTTTCACGGGTAATGGGGATCAGCATAGGGCTAGGGCAACGATCGCCTCTCCTGAGGGTTACTGAGGATTGAGATTCTGTTTTGAGCCTAGCATTTGCATTGTCTTATCCACTAGCTTTGTACGAGGCGAAGCAGTTGGGTGAGACAGTTGGAACCTAAGAACTGTGGATTTATTGCCTTTGGCTTAAGCTTTCTGACCAAAGCTATGGTAAGTCCGCAAACAGTACGGGCGGGTTTAGCAGACTCATCTGCACCGTGCAACAGATTTGACGGCAAAACCCGCCCCCACCGAATATCGAACTTATTCAACGTCAATTCGGGATAAGGATTTCGGCGGTTAAAACCACAGCTATAAGAGCAAAACCGATCTGCGTCGGTTCGTCAAACCTGGATTTTCTGTAGTCCGCGTCGGCGGACTTCGCTCTAGTAGCCGCGAATTCATTCGCCGGCCTCTTAAACCGAACTGACGTTATTTAATTCCCATTCCTAAATTAAAGAACGACTTTAGGACCTAACCCAACGGCTCCCGCGTAGATGGATTGTTCACCCAGTTCTGCTTCAATCCGCAACAGGCGATTGTATTTGGCAACCCGTTCACTGCGGCAGAGTGACCCAGTTTTGATCTGTCCGGCACGAGTGGCAACGGCAAGGTCAGCGATCGTCGTGTCTTCGGTTTCGCCCGAACGGTGACTGATCACGGAGGTATACCCGTTGCGGGTTGCCAGGTCGATCGTCTCCAGGGTTTCAGTGAGCGAGCCAATCTGATTGAGTTTGATCAGAATGGAGTTGCCTGCTTGTTGCTCAATGCCCTTTTGCAGGCGATCGCGATTGGTCACAAACAAGTCATCCCCCACGAGTTGAATGCGGCTACCCAACCGTTCGGTTAACAACTGCCAGTGTTGCCAGTCGTCTTCATGTAGTCCGTCTTCAATCGAGACAATTGGATATTGACTCACCAAATTTTCCAGGTAATCGATTGTCTCTAGTGGAGAGTGCAGGGCTCCATCAAAGAAATACTGTCCATTCTGATAGAACTCGCTGGCAGCTACGTCGAGCGCAAGGGCAACCTGAGCGCCAGGTTCATAACCCGCCTGTTCGATCGCAGAAACCAGCAGATCCAACGCTTCCTGGTTAGAGCCAAGGTTGGGAGCAAAACCACCCTCGTCACCCACCCCAGTCAGCAACCCTTCTCGCTTTAAGACTTTGCTCAGGCACTCAAACACCTCTGCGCCCCACCGCAACGCCTCGTGGAAGGAGGAAGCCCCCACGGGCACAATCATAAATTCTTGAATATCAACGTTGTTGTTGGCGTGTGCGCCACCGTTGATGACGTTCATCAGGGGCACGGGCAGCAGGTTGGCTAAGGGACCTCCCAAATAGCGATAAAGCGGAATATCTAAAGCACTTGCAGCCGCTTTAGCTGTTGCCAGCGACACTGACAGAATGGCATTCGCACCCAAATTGGCTTTATTGGGGGAATTGTCCAGCGAGATCATCAGGCGATCGATCACGGTTTGCTGAAGCGCATCAAACCCCAACAGCTTGGACGAAATTTTTTCCTCAACATTGACCACAGCTTTGAGCACACCCTTGCCACCATAGCGACTGGGATCGCCATCTCTCAGCTCGTGGGCTTCAAAACTCCCTGTCGAAGCACCGCTGGGCACTTGAGCCAACCCGATCGCCCCATTTTCCAGGTGCACCTCTGCCTCAATTGTCGGGCGACCACGCGAGTCTAAGATCTCCCGTGCCAAAATCTTGCTGATACTTGTGTCCATTAAGTTCATAAATTTCACTCCCTGCCCTGCTCTAGCTAGACAATCAACCCACTCGCTTAGAATACGCTGGATTTGTATTTAGGTGAATGGGAAAGCGATCGCCATTTGGTGGAATCTCATTATTTCATCATCTTGGCAACTCAAATACAGCCATCTCGACAATCCTCAACGGGAATTCTGGCTGATGTTGCACAATAAAAAGAAAGCGTTGGGGAAAGTCATTATGCGAATGCTACATACGATGTTGCGGGTTGGCAACTTAGAAAAATCGCTGAAGTTTTACTGCGATGTGTTGGGTATGAAACTCCTCCGTCAGAAAGATTACCCCGGTGGCGAGTTTACGCTGGCGTTTGTCGGGTACGGCGATGAGGCTGACCACACCGTATTGGAGTTGACCTACAACTGGGGTACCGATCATTATGATCTGGGCAACGCCTACGGTCACATTGCGCTGGGTGTAGATGACATCTACGCTACCTGCGAGACGATCAGAAATTTGGGCGGTAAGGTCGTTCGGGAACCCGGTCCCATGAAGCACGGATCTACCGTCATCGCCTTTGTTGAAGACCCCGATGGCTACAAGGTTGAGTTGATTCAGCTTAGCACTCAGGGATCAGAATCTACGAAGCAGGAAGCGACCCCTCAATTGGCAACCCAGTAATTTAGGAAATAGTAGGGGTACGATTTTCGGGTAATGGTAGGAACGCGATTAATCGCGTTCCTACCATTACCCGATTTCCCCTAATTGCTCTATCCCTTACCCATCTGTCAAACTAAATCAGGTGGTATGTTCAATTTGGTGTGTCAGGAGAAATCATGGTAGTCGGGATTGCCTTTTTTATTGGCGCATTTATATTTGCCAGTTTTGTCGAATATTGGATGCATCGATTGATGCACGCCTCGCCGAAGGTGGGTGAGCGGCACCGCGATCACCACCGCCGCAACGAAGGGCAGGGCGTTGTGTGGGAGTTTCGCGATTATGTCAAGGGAAGTGCGATCGCCATGCTGATTCCCTTCCTGTTCTCAATTCCAGCGGGGATCGGTTGGCTCAGTGGCGCGTTGGTGTTTGCAGCGTTTTCTGCCTATGCTCACCAACTCCAGCACGAGAACCCAACCAAGTGTTTTTGGATGAAGATGCCCGTTCACTACGTCCATCATCGCTATGGCATGTGGCATCACAATTTTGGATTAGCGGTCGATTGGTGGGATCACATCTTCCGCACCTACAAACCCGTGGAATGGCGGGCTGAAGCGGAGGAAAAGATGCCTCCACGCGGTTACTTAGAACTGCGCTGGTGGTAATCTGAATGTCTTAAACCCCCGGAATCCTCAAGATTCCGGGGGTTTTGAGTTCTTTAAACAAGCGAAAGCCGGGGTGTAGTCCCGGCTCCAACAGGAATCGATCGATTAACTGCTGCGGCGATCGCCCGCAAACTCCGCACTAAATTCACCATTTCATCAAGCGAGAGAGCCTGACGCGCATCGGATACCGACTGCTCTGGAACGGGATGGCACTCCACCATCACCCCATCGGCTCCACAGGCGATCGCGGCTCTAGCCAGATCAGCCACCAACTCCCGCTTACCAGCGGCATGGCTGGGATCAACGATCACGGGTAGATGAGTGATTTGCTTCAAGGCAACAACGGCTCCCAAGTCCAGAACGTTGCGAGTGTAGGTGTCGAAGCTGCGAATGCCCCGCTCACAGAGAATCACGTTGGGGTTGCCGTGGCTGAGGATGTATTCTGCTGCCATCACGAACTCTTCAATCGTGGCAGCGAGTCCCCGCTTCAGGACGATCGGCTTGTTCACCTGACCCAATGCCTTTAGCAGGTCAAAGTTTTGCATGTTGCGGCTTCCCACCTGCAACACATCCGCGTGCGCCATGACTTCCTCAATTTGAGAAATGGCCATGACTTCCGTAATCACGGGTACGCTGTATTGCTTGCGAATCGAGCTGAGAATTTGCAATCCCTCTAAGCCCATGCCCTGGAAGTCGTAAGGTGAGGTGCGGGGTTTGTAAACTCCCCCTCGTAATGCTTGAACTGGAGCGATCGCCAACTGACTGGCAACCGCTTCCATCTGAGCCTGACTCTCAACGGAGCAAGGTCCACCCACGATCAGGAGGTTTTCGCCCCCCACCGTTACCTGTTCAGACAGGTGGATCACGGTCGTTTGCTGAGTGTCAGTTTTGAGAGCGAGTTTAGCCTTTTGCACAAGAATCTCCTTTGGAATTGAGTTGTAGACGGTGTATGAAGGAAATGAAACAGGCGAGAGGTTTGACATTAAAAAACCCGGTTCCTTTTAGGCTCCGGGTTCTCTAAGAGATTGCATGACGAAGTCACCCGGAGTAGTTCCTGGTCCAAAAAAAGTAAAAGCTAAAGCTGAACTGGGATTGGGTGAACATGGTCATTTCCTGAGACTGATCTTCTGAAATAGGGCTAGATAAAACAAAAACCGCAGAGTGTGTTCTGCGGTTCACCTGAGGTTCCATGACAAGCTGGACTCACCCCCGGTGAACCTGTCTAAACCAAAAATAAAAGTAGGACGTGGAGCAATACATAAATCTTGCGCGGAACTTTTGCGGTTTTTGCGATTCCTAACTTGTTAACAACCGTATCAAGGATTGCAAAGGAACGTCAAGTACCCGCGTGGGGGAAATGGGTCAGTGGGCAGTGGTCAGTGGGCAGTGGTCAATAGTTATACCGATTTAATGTTTGATTGTGGCAGATCCCTGGGTAGGGGCGTTTCGCGAAACGCCCTTACGGAATCATGTGCAGCGAAGCCAATTCAAATTGGTATTAGTAGTCAGTGGTCAGTGGTTAAGGGTCAGTAGTTAACGTCAGTTCGGTTTAAGAGCCCGGCGAATGAATTCGCGGCTACTAGAGCGAAGTCCGCCGATGAGGACTACGGAAAATCAAGGTTTGACGAACTGACGCAGGTCGGTTTTGCTCCTAATAGCGGCGGTTAAAAACGCTGAAATCCTTATCCCGAATTCACGTTAGTTAATGGTTAATGGTCAGTGGTTAATGGTTAACAGTCAGTACAGCGATTCTCACTTTCCCGCTCTCCCATGCTCCTACTCCTACTTCCCCGATTCCTCCCCTGACTCCCTGACTCCTCTAATCCTTTTACTCCTCTACGCCCACTCACGTCTCACACCCGATCGCCTCGCTGATATGGCTCATGTTATGGTGCTCTAGCCGTTCAACTAGTCCTTGAAGAATGCGTTTCACCATCCACGGACCTTCGTAAATCCAGCCTGTGTAAACTTGCACAAGGCTAGCTCCGGCAGCCATTTTTTCCCAGGCATCAGCCGCGGTAAAAATACCTCCCACACCGATGATGGGCAAAGTGCCCTGGGTTTTCTGGTAGATATAACGAATCACATCTGTCGATCGCTGTCGTAGGGGGGCACCACTGATCCCGCCTGCTTCCTCCGTGATGGGGTTACCAGTGGCAGCGATCGCCTGGGTGACTAAACCCTCCCGACGAATGGTGGTGTTGGTGGCGATGATGCCTGCCAGAGAATAGGTTTGAGAGAGGGTAATCACATCGGCGATCGCCTCCCACTCTAAATCAGGAGCAATCTTGACCAAAATAGGTTTGTGTTCCGAGTTGGCTTGCTGCAACGCTTGCAAAATCAGGTCTAGCTGCTCAGTAGATTGGAGCGATCGCAACCCTGGGGTATTGGGTGAAGATACATTAACGACAAAATAATCCCCCAGATTTTGTAGCAGCCGAAAACTTCCTTGATAATCTGCCGCTGCCTCTTCAAGAGGTGTTACTTTAGATTTGCCTAGATTAATTCCTAACGGCAAACTGCTATTTCTCCAGTTACGTTCAGATGACCCCAAATTTGCCTTAGCTTCTGGCTCAGTTGCCCTAAAGTGAAGCTGGGTTGCTAGAGCAGCAGCACCTCGGTTGTTAAATCCCATGCGGTTTAACACCGCCTGGTCAGCAGTTAGACGAAATAGGCGGGGTTTGGGGTTGCCCGGTTGGGGTTGCAAGGTGACTGTCCCCAACTCGGCAAAGCCAAAACCAAAGTTAGACCATATCTTTGCAGCCAAACCGTCTTTGTCAAACCCTGCGGCTAAACCTACGGGATTGCTAAATTGGATGCCCCAGAGGGTTTGTGACAGGGAAGGATGGTGGAAAGAGTACAATTGCTCTAGCTGTTGACCGATCCATTGACCCCAACGGGTAGATTGGTGTTGGTTGAGCCAGTGCAAACGTTGAATTGCCTGCTGATGCAGCCATTCTGGGTCTGCTTTTAACCCCGAAAAGAGCAGGGGACGAATACCTGCTTGATAAATGTCCAATTCCTTTAAACCCATGAATAAAGTGCAGCATTTTAGTCTAATAGACCATAGCCATCCCAGGTGGGCTATAGGAGTTGCATTGTTTCGGGATGTATCCCTCAGTCGAGAGTTTCACCCCTGACCCCGTCCTACCCCTCGTCACTACGGCTATACATATAATTTAGGACTCAGTATACAACTCCTACTTCCGCGCCAAGGAAGGAAGAATTGCCAAGGAACAAAGCAACTTTGTTGAGGTGTCACAAGATGGTCAGACAGCTTTTAACCTTTCAACCCATACCCATGGACGGTTAACCTATGAGTTCAACATCAACGAGTTCATCAAGACACAGATTGTTAAACGATTGGATTTAGTGTGCTAGGGGGCTGAGTCAAAGGGTAGATTAAGGTACAACCGTGGTAGGTCTGCTTAAATGAGGTCGATGGCTAAAGGGATACTCTCCTCTAAACTTTAAAAGTTTCACCACGACTGTCGCAGCAACACTTGGTATTTAGTAAATTTCGTGCGATCGCCCGCTACTAAAGCTTTAGAACAAGGGCACATTGAGACGGCTATTGATCAAAACTTATGAAAGGTTCAAATCAGATTGCTCTACTTAGACTGTCAATTTAACGTCCAGATTAGAAACGGCAACCGGGGGTAAAGCGGGAGCTAGACAACATGGGTTCGCAAAAAGAGCCATCGGCTTATGAAAGACAACTGGTTGCCTTAGGACGGACTCTCCAAAGCTTGCGAGAGTTAGAAAATGCTGACGCCTTGATCGAAACAACGCTGAATTATTTGCAGACAGAGTTTGACTATGCCCTGGTCTGGGTGGGTTTATATGACCGGGTAGAACATCGGCTTATTGGCAAAGGGGGCACAACTCCAGCAGGCGATGCTTCTGTTTTAAAGCAACGCCTTGCTCTCAATCCGGGTGACTTATTAGAGCAGGTCGTCATTCAACAGCGTCCTTTAGGGGTGCCTGACCTGCGAGAAGAAGCCAGAGCCGGAGAATGGCGGCGGGCAGCTCAGAAATTCAACATTCAGGGAACGGTGATTTTCCCGATTCGGCACAAAGATCGCTGCTATGGGGTCACACTGTTGGGATCGGTGCTATGGGGCATCTCGCCACACTCTGAGGAAAAAGCCCGATTATCGATGGTTTTAGGAGGCTTGGGGGCTGCACTGTATCAGATCGATATGGATGTGCAGCGTCAGCAGACAAAACGCCCTGCTGAGCCGTTGTTAGCCTTGCTGGCAAAATTGCGGACATTGCCAACCCTAAAACAGCGACTAGAGGCGATCGTCGATGAGACACATCGGTTTATTAACGCCGATCGCACCCACATCTATTGGTTTGAACCCCAACGACGTTATTTCTGGCAACGAGTCAGCACAACGCCACTACGAGGAGATGCTAATTCGCAGACCACAGGCATTACAGCCCAGGAGGTCAACAGTTTTTATCAAGCTCTGGCCGCCGATCAATTGGTTGCCATTGGAGAGGCACACAGTTCTCTCAAGGCAGAGATCACCGGACGGTTGATGCAGCATTTAGGGGCGCGATCGCTCCTGGCGGCTCCTATTTTGTTCCAGCAAGAGTTGTTGGGGTTTATTGCAGTCGAAGGTACTGAAGCTCGGATCTGGTCAGAAGAGGAGAAAAATTACGTCCGGGGGGCAGCCCATCTGGTGGCTCTCACCGCTCCGTTAGAGCAGATGGAGGAAACCATCGCCCAGGTGAAGCTAGACCAGGCACTCACCTCAGAAGTCTCCCATGCCATCTTTAGCGACGAGGACTGGAGCAAAACCCTGCAAAAAGCGTCGGAGCGGGTGTGCCAACGGCTCGGCGCAGAAAGATTTTTGATTTTGCTCTATGACCAGGATCAAGAGAAGTTTGAGGTGTGCTATCAAAACCACCCCTCCCATCGTCGCCCCCTGCCCCCTCAAATTGAAGGGCTGAATAGCGTCGATTGGCAAATGCTGGAACGCAGCACCGAGGCAGTCGGGGTCGAGAACCTGGAAGAAGACCTGAAACTGATGGCATGGCGCGAGGTGTTTCTGGATGCGGGGGTGCGATCGCTCCTGGTGTGCAGTACGGCGATGGGGCATTCCCTCGAAGGACTGCTGGTCATCGCCCACGAAAATAGTCGTACCTGGAGTCGAGCCGAGCGAGATCTGATTCGGATAGTCAGCCAGCAAATTGGGCTAATTTTGCATCAGTGGCAACTTCAGCGTCAAACCGAGCAGCAGCAAAAAGTCAATCAGACGATTCAGTGGGGGCTGACAACGATGCAGCAAACCCACGAGTTGGAGAGCCTGGAACGGGCAGCCATGCAACACATCGCGCAGGTGCTGCAAGTGCCGCTTGCCACACTGGTCACCTGGCAACCCGGACGCAAAGCCGCGAAAATTACTGCTCCCGTTGTCTCTAGCAACAAATTCTCAATCACGACTGATTTTGTCATTCCGGTCTACACGGATATGCTCGTTCAGTGGGCGTTGCAAGCCGATAGCTTGCTGCCTGTCAGTGTTGATGAACTCACCCCTGAAACGCGGCAGTGGCTCAGCGGATCTGACATTGGGCAAATTTTGGTGATGGCATTAAGAACAGCCCCAGAACACGAATCGACGGGGATTGTGATTGTCGCCGATCGCCTCGATCGCTACTGGCCTGAACGCCAACTCAACGCTTTGGGAACGCTGGTCAGCCAGTTGGCATGGTCACGACGCTATCTGGTGTTGACGGAAACCCTGACCCAACAACGAGAAAATTTAGAGCGATTGAACTGGTATAAACAACGCCGCATCGAAGACATCTATCGAACCCTGGGACTCGGCGTACGGCGGTTGAACGAGCTGAGCCACCAAAAAGATGCGCTGGCGAGTATGCGCTATCACCAAATCATTCGCCAGTTGGGAAACACCCTGTCGGCGATCGCCCCTGTGTTGCGTCAAGAAAACTGGCAACTGCATCTGGAATACGAGACGATCCCGCTAGTGAGCCTGCTCAAGCGTGCTTTAGAACGGGTGGAAACGTTGATCAAACAACGTCAACTCTGGTCACAGGTACATAACGACACCAACCTCAGTATTGGTGGTGACATTCCCAAAATTGAGTTTGTATTGTATGAGTTGCTGATTTCTGCCTGCTTGCGATCGCCACCCGGAGGGCGGCTCGATGTTTGGTGTCGCCCCATTGACACCCGTTGGTTGGAAATCTCCCTGACGGACAATGGCGTGATTGAACCTCGCCTCATCGAAGAACTGCATACGGGGCGATCGAACGATTTGTTGGCTCCCTCAACCCTCGACACGCCTCCAGGGCTGCACCTATCCATTTGTCAGAGTTTAATGCAGCAGTTGGGCGGTGAGTTTAATCTCTACCGCCTGGAAGATGGGCGGATTCTCAGTCGTCTGATTGTGCCAATTGCAGCCAATACCCCATCGACTGCGGCGACCCGAACTCGCATTCAGGAATAACCCATCTAACAATTCTTAAAATACTGAACTGCCCGAAATAGGCGGTATTCAACTCCTGCCCTCTGTAAGAGAGTATGCAGAGAGGATTTAATGAGGTGGAGGGCAATCGCCACTTTTTTTGATGAAATGGACATAGTTGTATTAAAACCCACATACAAGAGGAATCTTTTATGCAGCGTCTCAAGCATTGGCAGTTGAGCACTGTCCTGGTCTTCGCGTTAAGTTTGGGTGCTGGCATAGTCACGTCTTTAGCGGTTCAAGCCTCTGCTCAGGCACAAACCACAGTCCAGTTTTCAGATGTCCCGTCCAACTATTGGGCACGAGGATTTATCGAAGAACTAACCCGTCGGGGGATTGTGAATGGGTTTCCAGATGGTTCGTTTCGCCCAGACGCCCCAGTGACGCGATCGCAATTTGCGGCAATGGTGCAAAAGGCGTTTGACCAGGCGGTGGTGCGTGACCCCATTCGCTTCACCGATGTCTCTGAGCGATATTGGGCATCTGAGGCAATTCGCGAGGCATACACAACCGGATTCATGACCGGATATCCAGATGGTTCCTTTAACCCCAACCAAAACATCTTGAGGGCACAAGTGCTGGTGTCTCTGGCGAATGGGCTGTCCTACTCAAACCCCAATTCAGTGAGTGACACGCTGCAAGTCTACAACGATGCGAATGATATCCCCGATTACGCTCGCCCCACCGTGGCAGCCGCAACCGAAAAACAGCTTGTAGTCAACTATCCCAATCTTGACCAGCTCAACCCGACTCGTATTGCTACTCGTGCTGAAGTGGCTGCGTTTATCTACCAGGCTCTTGTCAGTGCAGGCAATGCCGATCGCTTGACCTCTCCCTATATCGTGGGACAGGCTGCACCCAGTCCAACTCCTAGCCCACAGCCGCAGGGGAGCATCCGCATTCCCAGTGGCACGACGCTGCCCACTCGCTATGACGATGCTGACAAAATCTATGTCTCGCCTCAAGAGCCAGAACCCGTACCTGTCACACTGTTAATCGATCGCGACATTATCGCTCAAAACGGGCGGTTGCTGATCCCCATCAATAGCCAGGTCGTGGGTGAACTTCAGTCCGTTCGGGGTGGTTCTCAGTTTCGAGCGAGAGAGTTGGTGCTTGCCACAGGCACTCGCATTCCGATGGATGCCTCCTCATCGCTGGTGACAAGAACTGAGGTCGTGCGTCAGAATGCCGATGTGGGTGAGATTCTCACCGGAGTAGCCCTGGGGGCTGGAGCCGCAGCAGGTATTTCGGCAGTTACGGGCGATCGCTCCATCGATGCCGGAGAGGTGTTAGGCGGTGCTGCCTTTGGGGGGCTGATTGGCTACTTTAGAGGGCGCGATCGCGTCACCCTGATTACCATTAACCCTGATGATGACCTGGACGTAACCCTCAACGATCCCCTGGTCTTGCCTTAACACAACTGTCAAGACAGTTGAGACGGGGAGTGTAGGGACTGGCGATGACCAGGAGTTCCCCCCCTGCACCCCGTCCTAATCAATGCCTCGATTGCTATAACACGTTAAAATCAGGCAAGCATATGCATTATTTCTGAGGAGTTTAACAATGTTCCTGGATGAACTCACCCCATTATTCAAAGAATTGACAGCCCATCCAGTTGCATTCTTGGGTGGTTTCTTCTCTGGGGTATTTCGGCTCAATTTGGCGGATGATCCGGTTAAGAGTTGGCTGAACGAACAGGCAGGCAGCGAGTCCTACACCTCGACCACCACAATGAACGGCAGCAAAACCAGTGGCCCTCAGTCGATCTCCATCGAATAGGACGGGCAACTTCTGCATCATTCCCCTACTGTTGCAGACCCTACAAGGTGACTGATATAACTTGATTCATCACAAAGTGCAGTTTCAAGTCTCTCACCGTTAGGAGATTTGGGGCAAAAACCTCACATCCCGTTTCCTGAACACACGCGATGCCAGCAAGGTTGCAAATAAAGGCAGAAGACTGTTCCCCGTTGGGGCAATTTATTCTGCAATACCTGGAACAGCAGGGGATCAGCATGAACCGTCTGGCAGAGTTGTCTGGCGTTCCACAACCTCGCTTGCGCGGAGCTTGCTTTAAGGGAACTTGCCCCACTCCAGAAACATTGAGAAAACTGGCTAAAGTGATGGGGAAGCACCACTTGGAGCTTTACACGCTGGCATATGAGGGTAGGGTTGAAAACTTGCCTGAAGATGCCGATGAAACCTCGCTAGATCTGTTGATGCGAGAGCTTTTTGAGACAGTACGAGAACTGGGTTTAACCGTTCCAAAAGTGCGCCCCTCTAAAGTCAAAATCCGCAGAGCCCTTTTGGAATTGGGCTTTCGGGAAGAAACCCAGGAGGACAGTAGCGATTACCTCAGCGGGGATGCCGCTTCGCGTCGTCAGGACATTGGCTAGGACAGTTACTAGCCATCAATTATCTGTATAAGGATTTTGGCAGTTGAAACCGCAACTACGAGAACAAAACCGACCTGCGTCAGTTCGATAAATCCTTGATTTTCCCTAGTGCAGCGTCACACCTTATTTTTAGGATTGTCGGTGTGAGCGACTCGTTCACGACACGAGCAAGATGCTCGCACTACCCTAACTTTTAACATGAATTCGGGATAAGGATTTCGGTGGTTAAAACCGCCGCTATCGGAGCAAAACTGACCTGCGTTGGTTCGTCAAACCTGGATTTTCCGTAGTCCGCGTCGGCGGACTTCGCTCTAGTAGCCGCGAATTCATTCGCCGGGTTTGATCGCTTTGGTCTGAAAACTTAAGGCAAAGGCAATGGCTCCAACCCGGATACTGGGAAAGCTTTCCGACTCACCTCCGCTCCATCAAATGTGGCTCCGGCTGTAACGCGAATTGACATTAAATTCACATTAAAAAGAGCCTGCACCTTATATCGGGTACAGACTCCTTTACGGCTTAGAGACTTACCTACTTAACGTGAATTCGGGATCAGGATTTCGGCGGTTAAAACCGCAGCTATAAGAGCAAAACTGACCTGCGTCGGTTCGTCAAACCTTGATTTTCCCGGAGTCCGCGTCGGCGGACTTCGCTCTAGTAGCCGCGAATTCATTCGCCGGGCTCTTAAACCAAACTGACGTTACTTACGGTAAGGCACTGCTCTTTCATAGTCGATGTTGAGCGCAGAGATCCGCTGAGGAGGATTGCTGCGAGGGCTAATGCTGCGTGCCATGTCAAGGAACTGAGCAGGGCTGCCTGCTTTGGGCTTCTTGTCTTGAGGAACGTAGCTGCGAACGGTAGTTTGCCAGATAACTTGAGGGAAGCCCAACTTACCACGATAGTATTCGTCGTAGCGAGGCGACTTGATGTTGAAGGGCAGTTCACCTTCGGTGCGACCGGGCAGGACACGACGACGCTGGTAAGGAACGATGTCATACCCAAATGCATCCAGGTATTCCTGGCTGTTGAGCAGGTCGTCTACAAAACCAACAATCCCTTTGGTAGCAACAACAATCGACCAGGCGATTTTTTCACGCTCGTTGTAAACGTCGCGTCCTAAAACGCGCTGTACCGTTTGCTCAACAAAGCGGTAGTTGCTGTTGAGGTCATAGAAACTGCGTCTGTAGGTGTTGGACAGCAACAAACCACGAATGAAGTCGCGAACTGTAATTTGACCGCTGCGGAGTTGGGACTCCAAGAACCGCTCACGATCGGCTGCAAAAGCATGGAAGAAGATTTGACGGTAGGCCGCTTCAATTAAAGTGTCTAGGTCTGATGGGGAAAGCAGGTTTTCCGTAGAGAAAATCCTGGGTTGTTCTTCTCCGGGAACCTCATAGCCCGCGACCCGCTGATTTTGGCTAACAGGGGAATATTCTAAAAGAGGAATCGTCACGCCTGAAAATCTCCCTTTCCTTACAAAATCTTACAAAAGTTACTCCTAATCATATAGGGATGAGGGCAGCATTATTCGACTTAGTCTGATAAAAATTACATAACTTAATTTGTTGCTTAATAAAGTTGAAATGCCTTGCTACGAGAGCGATTCATGGTTCTCACCTACGAGTCAGGCGATCGCCAATGCACCCCGTGGATGCAAATTTGCTGGATCTAATCGCTGCGATAAATGAGGAGTATCAGGGGATTTCTGAAGCAATGCAACGAAGCTCAACAATTGAGGCAACACTCCGACATTAGTCAATTAATCGTTACACTACAGCCTCAGCATTCCTTCGCCCCGCCAAAATGCCAGTGGGTCTGATGTGGGAATGCAAGGGGGATGAAACCGAAGCACATCCTCGTTGCCAGCTTGATAAACAGGTGCGGGAAGGGCTAAGCCCAGACAGAGATGGGTGAGCGATCGCGCAAATTGTTCGTGGTGCCCCGGATACCCGGCATGGGCATGGGCGTATTCATGAGCAACCACCGACAACCAATCGCGTGGCATGACTCGCCCCACATCAATCAGAATCGAGATGGGGTAAACCTGAAAATTACAGACCGCATCCAGCCCAAACGCCTGAGCCAACGGAGCCGCAAAAATCTGGAGGGTAGGCTGCTCCCACGCATGGAAGCAAGCATGACAGAGCTGAAGATATCGATTGAGTTGAGCGTTGACAGCATCAATGTTGTGAGCGATCCAGGCGCAAATGGGGATACGGTGTTCCAGGTCGTAGACCAAATCCACCATTTCTGGCTCTAAAGCCAGACTACGAACGCCGTAAAGATAATCCAATCCACGCACCACCGGATCGGTGCTGGTGGTAATGATTAATGAATTCACTCAACAATCGCCAATTGAATTGACTGTAGGATGCATCAACAATTAGGAATTTATTCTACAGCAGTGTACAAGTTAGTTCAGTACAGGGGGTGCAGGGGCAGTATTTCCTGCCTGGGATTCAACTCCTACACCCCATACTTCACTCAAACGGGTACCGCTATCATGCCATTGACCGACTTACCAACCCAAAAAAGAGAAATATTTTGTTTCAGCCGTCTTGGGAGTTTGTTCTGAGGCGGAGCTAGTATCGGTCGCATCAGCAACCCGAAACTCGGTGCAGAAAGTTGCCGTAGTGAAACCGCCAAACCGTTTTACCGTGCTGGTTCGCATTCTCAGACTGGGGTTGGGAAACCAGAACCGCTCCACCGAACTCATCGTTTCATACTCAGTGGTTAGCACGAGTGCATTTTCGTCATCCATGTGATACTGACCAGCCACAGGGACAATCTCGGCATACCCGCGCTCGCGCAGGAGGGTTCCCTGCCGGGGTTGCTCTGCATCTGGGATCAAGGCAAATACAGTCGAGCCTTCATGGTTGTCATCGTCTCTATCCCAGCCCATTGCCCCTTTCCAGGAGACAAAGGCTCCGCCGATCGCCCGTGCTGGGTCAACTTGATGTAACTGACAAATTTCAACGATTTTGGGATGATCAGCAGGGAGTGCCTCTACCTGAATTTCTGATTCGCCAGCTTCAGCCCGCCGAAAAGCTAGATGGTGTGTCGTTCGCTGCGATCGCCATCTGCCTGTGCTCTGTTGAAAAAACTCCATTACGTCCATCGACTACCACCTAAACCCAACAACAGTGTTTTCAGCATTTCTATTGTATAGCGGAAGGCAAGAGCAAAGGGGGCGCAGCAAAGGAGGATTGAGGTTACGGGTTGGAAAGGATGGGTAACCCCATGACGGTGCGATAGCGCATTTCCAGGTCTTCCATGCTGGGCGATCGCCGATTAGCTTGCCACTCGCTTTTGTCAAACAGGGTTTGCTGGAGTTGAGGCACATCAATCGTTGTGACAGTGCCATCGGTAACAACGGCTTTGCCATTCACCCACACCGTGTGAACGGCGATCGGTCGTCCGAGAACGAGCAAGCCGATCGGATCAGTGCGGGGCAACAGCGACAAACGCTTGAGATCATACAGAACGAGATCGGCTTTTTTGCCGACAGTCAGCGATCCCATTTGGTCTGCCATCCCGACTCCGGTTGCTCCCCCCAGGGCTGCCATCTCAACCGCTTGTCGAGGGGTGATCCAGTGCTGGTAGTCCATATCAGTGACATTGTGGAGAATTGTCCCGATCTTGATGGCTTCTAGCAAATCTTGAGAGTCGTTGCTGGCAGACCCATCACAGCCAAACGTCACATTCACCCCTGCTTGCCGATATTTCAGAATGGGGGCAATCCCACTCCCCAGACGCAGATTGCTCAACGGATTGTGAACCACCGTGGATTGGGTTTCCGCCAGGATTGAGATGTCGTGGTCATTTAACCAGACGCAGTGCGCCAGAGACGTGCGAGGGCTGAGGTAGCCCAGATGCTTGAGGTGCTCAACGGCGGTGCAGCCATACTTCTCGTAGGCGAGCATTTGCTGGGCTTTGGTTTCGAGTAAATGCGTGTGACGGCATAAGTTGTGGCGATCGCTCAACTCAATGCAGCCCTCAAACAGGGCATCCGAACAGAGTTGCATCCCTGTCGGAGCGACCATAATGTTGATCCCCTTATCTGGCTGGTGAAATTGCTCCACCGTGCTACGCATGAGTTCCAGCACTTCCTCCGTGCTCCAAAAATAGGGATCATGTTCAATCTTGTGTCCGCCAGAGGGCACACCCGCCGCTAACGACTGATCTTGAATCAGGGGTCCTATAAACGCCCGGATACCAACCTCTCGATAGGCACGAACAGCAGCGGCGATCGACTCTTTTTCCTGCCCTGGGATCAATACCAGATGATCCACGACGGTTGTTCCGCCGGATAACAGCGTTTCAACCGCCGTCCCTAATGCGCTGAGATAAATGTGCTCTGGGTCAACTGGCGAAAAATCATGCAACTCGGCAAGCCACAACTCCAACGGGCGGGGTGGAATTAGCCCTCGCTGCCACATCTCCGAGGAGTGGGTGTGAGCATTGACAAACCCTGGTAGCAATAGTTTGTCTCGTCCATCCACTAAGGTGCCAATTGGGTCAAGTTGGGGAGCAATGGCAGCAATGTGATTGCCCTCAATGTGTACATCAACGCTGGTGTAGCCCCCTTCAACTGGAGCGATCGCGTTTTGAATCGTGTAGCTCACCAAATCTTTCTCCCTGATCGCTTTTGAGTAGTCCTAATCATCCAAATCATGGTTGTGGCGTGTAGAGGCATGTCTACAACTAGAGTTCCACCTTTGCACCTATCTAATCAAAGTTGATCTGGAAGCACGAATCCCGATCTTCAGATAGATTGTACTGTCGAGAGCTTACCCATACAGTTCATCCAATATCAATCTCTCAGGAGCAATTAATTTGGAATATATCACCCTGCCCGATAACGTTTTACCCGCTGTTGCCCCCTATTCTCATGCTGTCCGGGCTGGAGATTTTTTGTTTGTCACAGGTCAATTAGCCGAAGATCCGGCAACAGGTCAGGTTGTGCGCGGTCCCATTGATGAGCAAACTCGACGAGTCATGGAAAACTTAAAGCTTGTTTTGGAGCATGCCGGAACCAGTTTTAACAAAGTTGTGATGGCACGAATTTTCGTGACTGATTTTCGCTTTTTTGCAACGGTGAATGAAATTTATGCGTCCTACTTTGATGCCACTCGTCTACCCTGTCGCACTACCGTTGGAGTCACGGCTTTAGCAGGTTTTGGGGATGTGGAAGTTGATTTGATTGTGTATTGTGGCGAATAAATGAAAGTCATTCGTCATTTGTCAATGGTTCATCGTTAAAGCGTAAAAGAGCAGACCAGTCAGTTTCGCTTACGGCGCGAGCAAGATGCTCGCACTACCCTAACTTTTAACTGTGACGCAGCACTAGATAGAAAAATGCAAGCATCTTGCTCAAGAGCGAAACACTTACGCGATCGCCTAGTGACTCATGACCACTGACGATTGACCATTGACCAATAACAATTGACGATTGACCACTGACCATCAACCACTGACGATTGACCATCAACCACTGACGATTGACCATCAACCACTGACAATTGACCATCAACCACTGACAATTGACCATTAACTACTGACCATTGACCATCAACCACTGACGATTGACCATCAACCACTGACGATTGACCATCAACCACTGACGATTGACCATTAACTACTGACGATTGACCATCAACCACTGACGATTGACCATCAACCACTGACGATTGACCATTAACTACTGACGATTGACCATTAACTACTGACGATTGACCATTAACTACTGACCATTGACCATCAACCATTGATGATTGACCATCAACCATTGACGATTGACCATTAACCACTGACGATTGACCATTAACCACTGACGATTGACCATCAACCACTGACGATTGACGCATAGACTACTGAATCCAATCGGGTTTTAGATTACGACTAAACGGTACTCGTCGTCATACATCCCGTCATTTACAAATTCTTAGTGACAAGTGACTCATGGTAGACCAATCCTTAAAAACGCTGGGTGTTCCCCCAAATGCATGGGCAGTTAATGCTGCGATCGCAGACATTAGCCGTCCACCTCTAGAGCCAAAACTGGTGACACTGGCAACAGAAACCAAAACACTGCGGCTCGACTTGGCGAAAACCGCGATGATTGTCATCGACATGCAAAATGACTTCTGCCATCCCGATGGCTGGTTAGCGCATATTGGGGTAGATGTGACTCCGGCTCGATCGCCCATTCAGCCGTTACAGGGTTTGTTACCTGTGTTGCGATCGCACCAGGTTCCCATCATTTGGGTGAATTGGGGCAACCGTCCCGATCTGCTCAACATCAGTGCGGCACTCCGTCACGTCTACGATCCCACAGGGGAAGGGGTTGGGTTGGGCGATCCCCTGCCAAAAAACCAGGCTCCCGTGCTCACAGTAGGCAGTTGGGCAGCGGCTGTGGTGGATGAGTTGGAGCAAAAACCCGAAGACATTCGCGTTGATAAGTACCGTATGAGTGGCTTTTGGGATACACCACTCGACAGTATTTTGCGGAATATCGGCAAAACAACTCTGCTCTTTGGTGGGGTCAATGCCGATCAGTGCGTTATGGCAACATTACAAGATGCCAACTTTTTGGGATATGACTGCATTTTGGTCAAAGATTGTAGTGCGACCACTTCGCCGGAGTTTTGCTGGCAAGCCACCCTCTACAACGTTAAACAATGCTTTGGTTTCGTGACCGATACTCACGCTCTCTTTGATGCCATTAAGTAGGGTAATCAATCGGGCAATTCTCATCCAGCGGTTCATTCCATCCTTTAGGAGATCCTCCGATGACGACCGATAGTTGTGTGATTCCGGTAATCAAAACGCCAACGGACTATCAGGCTTATCGCATCAGTCCTCACGATACCAATCGATTGGCGATCGTCTTTGATCCAACCATTGCGAATATGTCGCTGACCTATTGCGTCGAAATTTTTGATGTGGGTGGAAAAACACCTCCCAATCGTCATCAACTGGCGGTCGAGATGTTTTTTGTGCTCAAGGGTGAGGGAAAAGCGACCTGCGACGGTAAAACGGTGCCGATTCAAGCTGGAGACAGCATTCTCGTGCCGCCAACTGGCATCCACGAAATCGAAAACACCGGGTCAGGGCGGTTGTATGCCCTCTGTTTGATGGTGCCCAACGAAGACTTTGCCGAACTGATCCGTAGTGGCACTCCGGTTGAGTTAGATGAAGAAGACATGGCTGTATTGCGGCGATCAGATGCGTTGTTGCCATGCTGACGGTTCGCCCAAAAGAAACTGTTTCGATGGTGACGCGGGATGGGGTGCGTCTGGATGCGGATGTGTACCGCCCTGATACAACAGATGATCTGCCCGTCTTGTTGATGCGGCAACCCTATGGTCGGGCGATCGCCTCTACGGTGGTTTACGCCCATCCCATCTGGTATGCGGCTCATGGTTATATCGTGGTGATTCAAGACGTGCGGGGACGGGGTTCGTCCGAGGGGGAATTTAGCCTGTTTGCCCACGAAATTGAAGATGGCGAAGATACTGTGAACTGGGCAGCCAATCTCCCTGGCAGCACTGGACAGGTGGGCATGTATGGTTTTTCCTATCAAGGCATGACGCAACTCTATGCTGCTGCTAACAAACCGATCGCCCTGAAAACCATTTGCCCCAGCATGATCGGCTATGACCTGTATGCGGATTGGGCATACGAGGGAGGCGCGTTTTGCTATCAACTTAATCTGGGTTGGGCGATTCAACTGGCAGCCGAAACAGCCCGTCGGCAGGGCAACGTCGAAGCGTATCAGAGACTCTATGCCGCATCCCGAAACGTGGCAATTCATGATCCGGTTTGTGCTCAATCTGAACTACTAAAGGAACTTGCCCCCGACTCGTTTTATCACGATTGGGTTACTCATCCCAAACCCGATGACTATTGGGATCAACTATCGCCCTGTCGCTACATGCAAGCCGTCGATATGCCGATGTTACACATTGGTGGTTGGTTTGACACCTATATGCGAGGCACGCTGCATTTTTATCAAGAGATGGCGGATCGCAGTGCCTTTCCGCAGCATCTTTGGGTGGGTCCGTGGGCACACCTGCCCTGGGGGCGCAAAGTCGGGGCGATCGATTATGGCACCGAGGCATCTAACCCCATCGATCGCCTGCAAATTCGCTGGTTTGATCAATTCCTCAAAGGCATTGACACCGGGTTATTAGCAGAGCCTCCCATTCATCTGTTTGAGATGGGTAGCCATCAGTGGCGCAGCTTCGATCGCTATCCAACTAATCATGCGAAATCTTACTATTTGGTAACCACTGGACTCGCTGCAATGGGAGACAGAGAAGGCTTTTTAGTCGAGCGGACTGAACCTCAATCTCCATTGAATCCATCTCAGTCTTTTGTGGATGTGTTTGTTCATGACCCCTGGCGACCAATGCCCTCTGTAGGAGGTCATGCCACCATGCCTGCTGGCTCCTTTGAGCGAGGGGCGATCGATTGTCGCACCGATGGCGTGACCTACACGTCTGCACCGTTGAGCGATCCGCTGCATCTGGTTGGCAGTGTCAAAGTAGAGATAGATTGCATGGCAGATGCAATCAGCTTTGATCTATGTGCTGTCGTGTCAGAGGTCAAACCGAACGGCAGCGTTTTTAATATCAGTCAAGGCTATCTGCGAGTTGAGGCAGACGAATCCGGTTCGATTGTGTTTATGGGCGATCGCAATGACCCTACACCCCATGCCTCCCCTGCGGCTCAATGGGTACACATCACACTACAACCCACATGCATTCAAATCCCGGCGGGTAGCGCAATTCGGCTAACCCTGAGTGGGGCTTGTTTTCCAGCCTATGCGGTTAATCCTGGTGATGGCAGTTATCCCCATCAAGCTCAACTGATCAATGCAAAGGTGATTACCATCGGTATCGTCTGTGAAGGCAGTAATCCTACGACAGAAGGCGATCGCACAGCCTCCCATCGTCCCTCACGCCTGTTATTACCCGTCATTCCACCAGTTAAATAGGACTGCTATATATCAACCAATGTAGGGGTAGATAGCGGCTTTTGACTGTAGAAGTAAGCCCCAATAGTAGATAGCATACTTCTCACACCTGGCTAGGTCTTTCTGATGATGCCCTAGACCTACTTGAAACAAGTAATAAGCCAGCTTGGCTCTACCTAAAACCGACAATTTACTGGGCTGATGTTGCTTCAAGAGATAGTTTAATGCCGCCACAATCTTTTTATGTCTAGAAAGCATCCACCATCGAACTTGGTGCTCTGCTATTTCAATGGGTAAATTGAGTAGTTTCGCTGCTTCCGTTAATTGCAACTGAGCCTCAGCGTAGTACTTTAATTCCATTTCTGGATCACCAGACAATCTTGCATTCTGAGCATCATCAGATATTCGATAAGCCTCAGAAATAAAGCTACCAATTTGATCACTCAAAGCTTCAGAATGACCTAAAAGCTGATAAATTTTACTCGCGGCATTGGCTAATTCATTAAACTTTTCTGCATCATGTAACCAATAGATACTGGCTTGCAGCCTTCCCAACGTATCAGCTAGCGGTGTACGCATCATAGCCACCTAAATAACACTAAAACCCGATCATTAAAACCCGATCATTGACTCTTGTCGAGTGGACACTACTCGCCACTACTATAGAGCTTTGGAGTGAGCATTATGTGTGAGATGGACGAAGTACAGACGTTGTTACATCGCTTGGATGAACGCATCGAATCGAGAGTTCAAGCCATTCGCCAAGAGCGGGACTGGTGGCCCTGTCGGCGGGGGTGCGATCATTGTTGCCATCATCTTGCCCATCCCCTCGAACTCAGTGCAGCGGAATGGATCAGAGTGGATGCGGCAGTTGCAAAGCTTGGCACTTGCGAACGAGAGATCGTCGAGCAAAAAATTGATGCCCTGCTCCAACAGATTGGCGATCGCACACTGGGTTCAGCCGTTGTCTGTCCCTACCTGAATGAGCAGGAGGGAGCCTGCCGCATCTATGACTCCCGCCCGATCGCCTGTCGCACCTATGGCTTCTTTGTTGCCCGTCACGATAACCAATACTGTCAGCAGATTGAAACTGAAATCACGGTTCGTGGAGAAGAGGCGATCGTCTGGGGTAACGCAGAGGCAATTCGCCGTGACATCGAAGAATTGAGCGGTGCGCCCATTCCGTTTGAGGTGCACTATGGCGATCGCACTTCACGACCTGTTGTTACACCATTGGTATGAAATCAGGTGAAATGGGCGATCGCGTGTGGAATGCACCAATTTGCTACCTTAAACGGTTAAACTTGTGGTCATTCACTGTAGGGGAGATAACAAAATCATGCTTGGGCAGCTTTAGTCCCCTGATCCTTTTCTGATAACAATCAAGACTATGGAACAATTTAAGTTTGCGCTTGGTCCGTATGAAGTCTTTGCCTCAATCATTGGGGGATTGCCACTAACTTTAGCGATCTGTTTAGCGTTTAACCCTGGGATTGATCTTCAAGCTGCCATTTCGATCATTCAAGGTAATTTCTCAACCCAAATAGCCCTGGTATTGATCCTACTGAGTTATCTCTTGGGAGGGCTTATTCAAGGGATAACGTGGAAATATTTTGTGTTTTTATGCGAACTTTTTAAGCAAGACTATCACTATTTCGGAAGTTTAATCGAAACAAGAAACAGAGTCATAGAAGAGATGGATAAAGACACTCATCTCAAGGCGCGTGATTTTGAAGATAAGCTGACTCTACTTTTACGTGAGAAGGTTGGGATACCTAAGAAAATAGATTGGATTAATCCCAGAGTTAACTCATATTTGAGAGAGCACAACAGACCTTCTGCAATCACGGCTGAGTCCCATCAAGCAACCCATATTATGTACAGGAACATATCATTTGGTCTGTTATTTCTAGGTCTTGTTAGTTTGATTAACTTGTTGAGAGCAAATCTATTTTCGGTTGAGTCTCTGGGATTAATTCTGCTATCGATCGCACTTGCTTACATTGCGTTTTTTCGGGCACTCTCATTCAAACGGTGGCACGAGAGAGAACTTCTACTTGGTTTTTATTTTGCGGCTTGTGATGATCAGCAAAAATAGCCAATACGGAATCAGGGCGATCGCACCAAGCTCTCCCAATCTGCTAAGGATCGTGAATTAAATAACCTGAAAAACGGCAACCCCCTGTACGGGCGCGGCATTCGGCAGAGGGTTCTAAAACAATGGCAAGGGCTTTTGACCGAATGCCACGCCCCTACGCCAGGAATTACACCTTAATAAATTCGCGTTCCTAAGGAATGCTTACCTTACCCTGGGGTGGAACGAAGTGCAGTGAGACTTCTACCTTTAGTTCCAGTCGAGTCTCTGCCTGCAACCGATGAGAGTGCTGGCATTCCCTCTTACCATGAGCAATCGAACTCGTAGGAGCGGACTCATGGGAATGATAGGGAAACTCCGGCTAGTAGGAGCCACGGTTCTCAGCTTTGGGCTGATTCACGTTGGTAGTGCTCATTTGCCGACTGTTGTAGAGGGTCAAATGTTTGGTGAGCAAATGACAGGCGATCGTGCCCTTGCCACCACTGGAGGACGTGCCAGAGGCGGATCATTTGATGAGCCTGCTCCTGCTGAACCCATTCCTAGTGATGGTGGGTTTTATGGGGACGAAGGCAGCGGAGGAGGCTTCTATGGTGGCGGAGACTATACCGAACCTGGCTTAGCCCCTTATCAAGCTGACCCTTACAACGATCCTTACGGGTATCCCAACAGACGCTCATATCGCCCGCGTGGCGGCTATTATCAGCAACCACCAGTCTTCATCCCCATTCCCAATAGTGCGCCCTACGGCTCACCCTATTCCAGTCCCGGCTTCCCCAGTGCTGGAATCGGCATTCCACCGATCTTTTTCATCGGGTTGGTTGCGCTCTTTATGTTGGCTCCCCTGCTTTTAAGAGGATCACAGTTTAGAACGTTGAGTAGTCGATCGCCCGCTCGATCTGCCAACGGAGAATTTCAGAATGACATTCTCACCGTGACTCGGCTCCAGATCGCTCTATTAGCCGGGGCACGTCCGCTCCAGTCGGCTCTAGAGCAAATTGCCACTCACCACAACCTGGACTCTAAACAGGGCTTGAGTGCGATGTTGCAAGAAACCGTGTTGGCATTGTTGCGATCGCCCCAATATTGGAGCCACGTCCGAGTTGATTCTGAAACGGTCAACAGTCGGCAAGAAGCGAGTCGGTTGTTTGAGCAACTCTCGATCGAGGAACGCAGTAAGGTTGGCTCTGAGACACTGGTCAACGTGGGTGGGCAGGTGCAGCGACAAACAGCGCAGTTCACAACGGAGGATAATCCTGACAGTGGATACATTGTCGTAACGTTGTTGCTGGGCACTGGAGGCGATCGCCCCTTGTTGCAACCCATTCACTCCACAACTGAACTGCAAACCGCTTTGCAAAGACTGGGAGCTATTCCCCCCAATGAACTGCTGGTCTTTGAACTGTTGTGGACACCTCAAGATCCTAGAGATGTGCTTTCGCGGGATGAATTGGTGAGTGAGTACCCCACGATGACCCAGTTGTAATAAGGCTAGCTATTGCAGCACCCCTGCGGTGACCAAATAGGCGATCGCTCCCACGAAATGAGTGTCAATGTGTAGCCTGGAGGTAATCCCTACATTGTGTTCTCAGTGAACCTCGTCCTATGGCACACTTCACTCAACGCCGCCCCGAAAACGTGAGTGGTGATTTCTACGTTGACTCGACTTGCATCGACTGTGATACCTGTCGGTGGATGGCTCCAGAAATTTTTTATGAAGCGGGTGATCAATCTGCCGTCCACCATCAACCGAGTAGCGAGGCAGAACGTCTGCGAGCCATGCAAGCCCTGCTCGCTTGCCCGACCGCATCCATCGGCACAGTGGAAAAACCGCAAGATATCAAACAAGCACAGCAGAGTTTCCCGATTCCCATTACTGAAGATGTGTATCACTGCGGCTATCACGCCGAAAATTCCTTTGGAGCGGCTAGCTATCTGATTCAACGACCCGACGGCAATGTGTTGGTCGATTCACCTCGGTTTGCTCCGCCTCTGGTGAAGCGGTTAGAGGAGATGGGTGGCATTCGATATCTCTATCTCACCCACCGGGACGATGTAGCGGATCATCAGAAGTTTCACGATCACTTTGGGTGCGATCGCATTCTCCACAAAGATGAGATTAACCGCTCCACTCAAAGTGTTGAGATTCAGCTATCGAGCATTGAACCCGTTCAACTCGAACCTGACTTGCTGATTATTCCCGTTCCGGGTCACACCAAAGGGCACACGGTCTTGTTGTATAACAACACGGTTTTGTTTACGGGAGATCACCTTGCCTGGTCGTCTGAACTCAACCACCTGTACGCCTTTCGCAGGGCTTGCTGGTACTCCTGGACAGAACTCGTTCAATCAATGAGACGACTGGCAGACTACTCCTTTGAGTGGGTGTTGCCGGGGCATGGTCGTCGTTATCAAGGCGATCGCCAAACGATGGCAGAGCAGATGCAGAAATGTCTGATCTGGATGGAGGCTCAATAGCTCGCCTCATCAGTGATGCACAGGTGAACTGCCCGACAATAACCCAGGGCTTAACATACCAAAAATCATGGCGATGTGAGCTACCAACAGAAAAAGACCAACAAAGATCGCGTGGGCACCCAGTTTCCATTCCTCACTCTTGCGCCGCCAAATCGCCCCAATCTCCAGTAAAGCAATGCCCAACAGCGGCACTACGCCCAGCAAGTAAAAGCCAACGGCGATCACATCAATAATGGTTCTCCATTCGCCAGCAGTTGTAATTGGGATAACCGCTTTGAAGAAGAGATGCAAAAAGACAACTAAAAAGTAAAAACCTGCGAGAATTCCAGCAACTTTATTAATTGCTCTAACAGTGCCTTTAAAGCTGCGCCTGAACAAGATGTAAAGTTCTGTAATTGCAACTGTTTCCGCTAAGATCACAGGAATTGCCATAAAAATCAACAGATTCCAGGGTTGATTCACAGCAAGCAGTTCCATGTAGTGGGTCATATCCATGGCAGTGCGTTCCAATACGACACAACAATTCAAATCAACGAACCTTTCTACACTGTGCCCACAACAATTTGAGAAACTTGTGAGTTTTGTCTTTGAACCTGGGAGTGTTGATGCCAGGTCAGGTACAGTAGAGAAGTTGTCATGTTGCGATCGCCGTCGTATGAGTAGTGCTGTTGAATGGACGCCAGAAGCCGAAGCCCGTTTGAAGGAAATTCCTTTTTTTGTGCGTCCTGCTGCCCGTAAAAAAATTGAGAAATTGGCGCAGGAGCTAGGCGCAACTCAAATTACGGTTGAGGTCTATGAGCAAGCCAAACAAAAGTTTGGATCATAAGCTTTGAGGGTTTACACCTTGGATTGCAAATAAACAAAGGCTGCATTTGTGCCACCACCTTGACCGACTGCAATTTGGATATTCAGGTGAGCCATGCTTTCAAGATAGCGAGCGGTATACAGAGATCCCGTATCCACAGGGGCATAGCCGATCGCACGCGCTAGAGCGATGACCTTGTCTTTCGCTTCAGGGTTATCTCCGGCAATAAAGGCAGTGATTGCTTGTCCATCAATCGCGGGTTTATCCATGACATCCGCAAAGATGGTGTTAAACGCTTTCACCACGTCAGCATCTGGCAGCAAACGACTGATTTCCTCAGCGGCGGAGTTTTCCTGCCCCAGTAGTTTGGGCGACCAGTCTGCATTGAGTGGATTCGTGCTGTCGATGATAATTTTTCCCGTTGTGACGTCAGCGAGTTCGGGAAGCACCTCGATCGCTGCTGTAAATGGAATCGCGATCGCCACGACATCTGCACCTGAAACAGCTTCTTTGAAGGATGCAGAGGGATAGGGCAACTCTTGGCTTGACCCTGAACGCAATCCAATCACAATATCGTGTCCTGCCCGATGGAACAGGTTAGCCAACTTTTGACCAACATTACCAAACCCCAATACGGCAATCTTCATAGGTCAGCCTCAAAATCATTCAAATGTCTCAGAAGCGGTGTAGGTGAACTATAACCATCTCAGTATCTTGTGTAAACTAGGTACCTAAAGGTGACTAGTATGGTGAGCAGTCAAAATTTAGAAGTCAAACCCAATGTCTATGCGGCAATTTGCCCGTCTAGAGACGTTTTGGCGTTGATTGGGGAGAAGTGGGTTTCGCTGATTATTGGTGCGTTGGATGGCAGAGTGCTGCGGTTTGGCGAACTGAAACGAATTTGCGAAGGAATTTCACAAAAAATGCTGACCCAAACCTTGCGGAAGCTAGAGCGAGACGGATTGGTAAGACGAACGGTGTATGCAGAGACACTACCGATCAGAGCGGACTATGAATTGACTGAACTCGGTAACAGTTTGTTACCTCTTGTGAAAGCTGCAAAATTGTGGGCAGAAATGAACTTACATCAAATTGAAAAGAATCGAGTATCGTACGATAAAAGAAATTAATAAGACTTCTACCTAGTGTTGCGAACACAAAGTTCTGCAATGTAGGGGGTTTAGGGGCTTCATCCCCAAGAAGGGGTGGAACCCCTTTCAAAACTTATTTTTTGCTGTACTAGCGTGAATAAACCACTCGCGCACAGGTTGTTTACTTTCCTTTGTATTGCAGATGCCAAAGCTTTTGTGGGTTACCTGTAGCTGTTAAACCAGCCCCAAAAGCGGGAATTCTAACCATACAGACCTCTGTAGAGCTAGAGAGTGTGTATGATACAGCAGAGTTTAGGGCAACGGTTATCCAGTCTCAAAGTTGGGCAAAAGATTGGTCTGGGATACGCTCTTGCTCTGGGTATTGCTGTATCTGGCTCAATCGCTGGTTTTGGCATTGGACATTACTATCAACAACAAGCTGCAACGCACGAAGAACATGCTCGTAACGAGGTGGAGCTTTTGCATCGGCTACAATCTCGTGTTCTTCAGACGCGGACACATCAACAGCAACTCATTCCCCTCATTCCATATCCAGAAAAGTTTCAGGATGAATATACTCATCTGCTGAATCATAAAGCCGAGACTCAGGACATTTGGGCGGAATTGAAAAGATTTGTGGCAGTGTCTCCAGGCATGGAAGATCACACGCATCAAGTGGTCATTCCAGCCTTTTTACAAACCTATGATGAAGTCCCTCAACACTATTCACGGGAATTAGGACGCTGCATCGAACAGATACGCCAACTCGATCTCACATCGCCTGCTGGCATTGAGCAAGCCCAGGCAATCATGTTGGAGTTTACCAATAGTGATTTAGCCCTTGAATTCGACGGCATCTCTGATGATCTCGTGGATCTCATTGACCACGCTTATGAAGAATTGGAGGAAGCAGAACTCACACAACAACAGGCAAATGAAGTTGCACAGACCATCGTCGTTACAGGGATTGGGTTCTCTGTTGCGATCGCTCTTCTGTTGGCAATTGTGACCAGTCGGGCGATCGCTCAACCGATTCAGACGTTGACTAACGTTGCTCGGCAATCCACTGAAGAGTCGAATTTTAACCTGCAAGCCGTCGTTGAACAGGATGATGAAATCGGGACACTGGCTAATGCTTTCAATCAACTGATCTGCTCAGTTCAGCAACTTCTAAAACAACAGCAAACAGCGAACGAGCAACTTGAAATTTACAGCCAAACCCTAGAGTCTAAAGTTGAAGAAAGGACACAGGAACTCAACGCTAAAAATTCACAATTGCAACAACTGGTAGAAGAACTACAACACACTCAGGTGCAGATGGTGCAGAGTGAAAAGATGTCTGCATTGGGTCAAATGGTGGCAGGAGTAGCACACGAGATCAACAATCCAGTTAATTTCATTCACGGCAATCTGATCTACGTGCAGGAATACTCTCAGAATTTGCTAGACTTTGTGACGCTTTACCAGAAACACTATCCTGTGCCTGTATCTGAAATTCAAACAGAAGCAGAATTGTTAGACATCCAATTTATCCAGACCGATTTGCCTAAAATGCTTGATTCTATGAAGATTGGCACCGAGCGCATTCGCCAGATCGTTCTGTCGCTCCGCAACTTCTCACGCATGGATGAAGCGGATTTCAAAGCGGTTGATATTCACGAAGGTATCGACAGTACGTTGCTCATTTTGCAGCATCGTTTGAAAGACAAACCAGAACGCCCAGCCATCCAGGTTATCCGTGACTACGGCAATTTACCACCTGTGGAATGTTATCCTGGTCAACTCAATCAAGCGTTTATGAACATCCTGGCAAACTCCATTGACGCGCTGGAGGAAGCCTACACCAAACAGACGCATGAAGAGAAGCAGCAGAACCCTGGTCAAATTACCATTCACACATCGGCGATCGATGCAAATTGGATCAAGATTGTGATTTCTGATAACGGAATTGGAATGCCTGAGCACATTCATAAACGCATTTTTGACCCATTTTTCACAACAAAAGCAGTGGGTAAAGGAACCGGAATGGGAATGCCCATTAGTTACCAGATTGTTACTGAGAAACATAGCGGTAAATTAGATTGTTTCTCAACGCCTGGTCAAGGAACAGAGTTTGTCATCCAAATCCCGATTTGGCAGCAAGCGCGTGTCCTAGCCCATCCAGCTAACAGCGCGAAGGTGTAGCGATCCCTCTTCTGTCAGTCCTTCTGCACAAATAGCTCATACAGACCTCTACGCACCTCAAGGCAACAGACAAGGTTAAGTTTCCTCACTTGCAGTGCCCAATAAGCGCAGCGTCTTGTCGTCGCGATCGCCCCCAAAAAACTTGTCCAGCAGTTGCTCAAACACTGACCCGGCAGGTGACACAGCCGCAAACAGTGTCGCGCAAGACTTCAACTTCATGTCGTCAGGGGAACCGAAGATCTCATACGCCGATCGCCCCTCTACACTCAAGACCGCTTCAACACATTCGATTAACCGTGCACCCAAAATGGGATGACTCAAGTATGCCTTCGCTTCTGCAAGGCTCTTGATCGCATATCGCTGAGACATGGCACTAAACCCCAACCCATCAAACTGCGGAAAAACATACCACATCCAGTGCGATCGCTTTTGTCCCTGCTTAATTTCAGCTAGTGCTCGTGCGTAGTCGTTCTGCTGCGCTTGCACGAAGCGATTTAAGTCGTAACCATCCGCATCGTTTGATTGTGCTATGCCCGTCATGACTCCTGCCTCTTACTACGCAACAGTAAGTTATATCATTTTGGATTTTAGATGTGCTCTCAACCCTGGTCAAAAACCTGATTTTGCTATTCGAGGCTTGCATAGACAGGCAAGACAAAACCTAACAAGGTCGTGATCACCGACAGAATTAAAAAGCACGAATCGGGAATCTGCCTACCCATGCATCACGCTTCGTTAAGAGCAATTTCTGAACAACACCTACTGTAGCCTAACGGCTCAAATCAGTGGCGGTAGCTAAACTTAAATTCAGCACCAGTGACTTTCAAACATCCTCTGCATTTGAATTATTGTGTCACTACATTTAATGCCTGTGCAGAGGCAACAACAAATGGTTATCGTTGAGCTAAAACATCGAGCAAAACATCACTGTCGAACAATATCCGCTTCAACTGTACTTCTCCTCCAGGTAATCTACATAAGACTCTGTAGGTTCTTCGGTACCTAACTGAACGACTCCAATTAGGCTTTGAGTCCAGGGGTTAAGCTCAGCCAAAGAATTCACATTTGTCTTTGGTGGACTAAGTACCAGCGTTTCCTATTAGATTGAACTCAACAACGACTGTACTAAACGCTAGCGATCGCCAATCGGCAACTGCAATGCCTGATTTTGTAGCTCTTGTAACGTCATCAGTCTTTTCTCAGCAACTCTGTTTTATCTTTTTTAGATTGCTACTGTCTCTATCAACCTGAAAAGCACTTCCCACCTAAATCTGAATAATGACAGATAAGCTTTCGGCTGCGCCCCCACCAAAGGCTAACGGCTCGCTTGAGCGGCTGTAAGCAACCTTTAATTCACCACCAGCACCTCTCGGCAGTCCGCTCCGAGCGAATTGTTAGCTAGTTGTCCACTTACTGTATTGCCCCGACTTACTTAGTCATTCTTATCGGTTGGTAGATTCCGTGGGTACGGAGATGAAACAATAAAACCCTTATCTCTCCACTTACTTAAAACATAATCAAGGAAATCTGGCACAGGTTCAGAACCACAAAATGGTGCAAGTTCCTGTCCTGCTTTCGTTAGTAGAACCTTTCCCGTTTCTAACTCATTATCTTGTTCACCAGGAAATTCAATATTTATTGGCGTTCCATAGTAGAAGATACAAATATGCTTTGGAATTCTCAGTCGCCTGTATCCACTAAGAGAAGCGAAACTAATTAAACCAATGTCATCCAAATGTTCTAGGGTATTGAAGTTGATGCCACGATCTACATAAATTGAGGCTTGGTCGTCATAGATCAATGGAACTACGTTACCAATCAACCACCCAAATCCGCATAAAGTGTTAAAGAGCGATGCATCTGTTTTATCAAGTGAACCCAAAAGGTCAATCGTACGCTTTGAGTAACTACCAGGAGAATTTGCTTCTCCAGCTAACAGCTTTGCCCACAACGCTTGCATCTGTTCGTCTGATATAAGACGACACTTATCAAAGAAATTTGTGATCCAATCATCCTCAACATTATTAGGGCATGCATCCTCTTTAAGGTAAGGCAGAGCTTTAGAGGTTATAGCTTCAATGTTGTCTTGCTTTTTTGCTTCTTCAAAGATGAATCTATGCAAAGCTCGCTGTTGCAATTCAGTTATCTCAATTTGAGCAAGAGCTTTTATTTTTTCAGCATCAGCCTCTGCACGCGCAACTTGCCTTATCTGATAGGGTTTGAAATATCCCCCAATTGCATCTGATATTTTTTCAATTAAAACAACCGCAGGTTTCGAAATATCTCCAAGATTAATGATGGAGTTACCGTTGCTCATAATTTCTGTAGTTCAAATTTTCGGTTGATAGTACTTTTTCTCAGTACAAATATAGCAATTTCAACCGGGGGTGACAGATAAGCTGAGTGATATTCATTGCTCCCGATGGGCAGCTTCAAGGTCAGGTGCCAACTCAGCAGCAAAAATAGCTAACTATGTATTCACCGTCAGATCCGGTATCTAATACCCAGAACTAACGGTATTAGACGACAAATATGTCAGTTAATACACCTGTAGTTGGGTATTATCCGTCAAATCTGTCGTCTAACACCCTAAAATTAAGGATTCATACGGCTTCTGTTGCTATTGATGAACAGCTAGGGTGAATCTTTATTGCATCTCCCTCATGGATACACCCCAGCCACCTCGATTATTGGATCAGGTACGTCATGCGATTCGTCTTAAGCACTACAGCCTCAAAACAGAGAAGTCTTATCTCCACTACATCCGGGATTACATCTTGTTTCATAACAAGAGGCATCCCAAAGAAATGGGCGCAGAGGAAATTCGCACTTACCTTACCCATCTGGCAGTCCAACAAAACGTAGCGGCTTCAACGCAAAATGTAGCACTAAGTGCTTTGTTGTTTCTTTATCGCCATGTTTTGAATATTGAGCTTCCCTACATTGATGGCATTGAACGGGCAAAAACGCCTGAGAGAGTGCCAGTCGTGTTCACACGCTCTGAGGTAAAAGCCATTTTGTCGTATCTCGATGGTATTCATCACTTGGTCGCTAGCCTGTTGTATGGTTCGGGCTTGCGCCTTAACGAGGGATTGCAATTACGGGTAAAAGATATTGATTTTGAGTATCAGCAACTCGTGGTACGAGATGGCAAAGGGGAAAAGGATCGGGTCACAATGTTGCCGAAGGCATTGGTAGCACCGTTGAAACAGCAACTAGAGAAAACAAAGCAACTGCATCAACAAGACCTGACTTTGGGATATGGAGCGGTGTATCTGCCCTATGCATTGGAGCGGAAATATCCCAATGCGAATCGAGACTGGGGATGGCAGTACGTATTGCCGTCTTGGAGACGATCGCTCGATCCGCGTACCAAGGTGGTGCGGAGACATCATCTTTACGAGCGATCGCTGCAACGGGCAGTTAAGCAAGCGATTCGACAGGCTGGAATGACGAAACATGGAGGCTGTCATACCTTTCGTCATAGCTTTGCAACACATCTGCTGGAAGACGGTTACGATATTCGTACCGTGCAAGAGTTATTGGGGCACAAGGACGTTAAGACAACAATGATTTATACTCACGTTCTCAATCGAGGTGAACGTGGGGTGCGGAGTCCTTTAGATGGGTAAAGTTCTCTCTTTCCCTCCTACCCTTTACTCTACACATTTCATCGTGCTGCTTTGCAGATATCGCAAGGGTCGCCCCTAACAATTCTCTTAGTACGCTTGTCTACAATCGACCTTTCGATTATTCTATGAAACACTGGATTTCCAGTAGACAGGCTTAAGGTGAGGATAACGCTGATTAGGAGTGTTGCGAGCACTCGCTAACCAGCTAACCTAACTCCTGGGACTAGCAGGAGGTTAGGCTGTGTTGATTTTAGGATCAATCGCCTTACTGAAGCAAAACAAGTGGTTAGGAAACCACGCCTTAAGCTTTTCTTCTCTACAGTTCATCTCCTTCAGTGAGGCACAAATACTATGACTACAGAGTTCAACGAACGGCTGCCCGTTCCGCCTGCCGAAAAAGTGCAGATTTGGATTATCGGAACGCGAGAGCAGGTGAAACACACGATTAACGAGTTTTATGTCAAACAACTGGTGAGCGATCGCGTTCACTTTATGCCGATTGTGCCTGCTCCGTTTGCCCAAGGCAAGTTTATGACGGTGTTAGAGCGATAGATGAGTGTGCTTAGATCTGCAACTTTTTCCGAAAAAGTTGCAGATCTGGAGCGTGTGTTTGGGTGATGCGAAGCAGTTTCCCCTTGGGGGTTAATCGTGCATACTCTCAGCACTCAAAACTCAGCATATCGAGTTTTGCCAAGCGCGATGTGAGATCTCTGATGCTTGCGTGGTTAGCATCACGTCTCCATTGGAGGCGATCGCCCATCCTTGCGCTTCGACAATCGGGGTGTAGGGGGTATGGGTGGAATGGTTCTCTCCACCTTCCGCTGTGCTGCTCTCGCTGACCCACTCGACTAACACGTCTTCACTATCCAGGGTGTCATTGGGATTGCTGGGCAATCCACCCCGTCCCGTAATTAGAAAGCTATCTGCATTGTTGTTTGCGATCGCACTTGCACTGCATCCCCGGCTAATTTGAGTTGAGGCATCCGCGAGATTGGTTGGGAGTTCGGTTAAACCTCGACTCGGATCAATGTCAGGGGTGTTGATCGCAACAGTTCCAGCGACACCAACACGAGAACTGGCAGTGATGTCATTATCGAGCGTGAGGCGATCGCGAAACTCAATACCAAAAAGTCGCTGAGTTGTGATGTTGATATTGCCGCCATTGCCGCGATCGGCGTTGGCGATGATGTCGCTTCCTGGCGCATCTCCAGGCGTAGCAACGATGAACCCTTCAGGAGCGGCAAGGGTGATGTTGCCACCGTTTGCAGTTCCATTAGCTTCAGCGGAGATCAGGCTGCGATCGCTCATCACCAATAACCCAACTTCTTGCATTGCAATATTGGCGGCGGCTCCATTTCCACTACGTCCAGTTTCAGCCGTGAGTCTACCCCGATTTAAGCGAACCGTGTTAGCTGCAATGGTCAAATTTCCGGCCTGTCCATTAGGACTGCTAACTGTCACCTGTGCGTCATCTTGAACAGTGAGTTGTCGAGTTCTAATGAATACGTCTCCACCCCGACCCCTGGCATTGCTACCTGTTCCCGCACTGATCGAAGACCGACCATTGATAGAACTTCCTACAACGTCAACCGTTTCGTTGGCGCGGATGGCTAACGCTCCGGCATCACCTGCCCCAAAGGTACTCACTGCAACGATACCACCATCGCGAACGGTGAGACGACCTGTGGCGATCGCCACATCTCCACCATTGCCACTGGCATCTCTACCAACCTCAGCCGCGATACTGCTGGGAAATTGACCATTAGCGGATGTGCCCGCCACGTCTACAACATCCGCTGTGATGTCTAGCTCACCTGCGTTGCCCGTACCAAAGGTGCCAACGGTGATTAGTCCGCCATTGCGAACCCTGAGGCGGCCAGTGGCGATCGCTAAGCTTCCTCCTGCCCCGGTTCCACGGTCAGTACCCACCTCAATCGCACTCCGAAATGAACTGTCTTCAGACGTACCTGTAACTTCTGTCAGATCAGAGATAGTGAGATTAATCGTTCCACCTTGACCTGAAGCAAGGGTTTGAGCCGAAATTCTGCCACCTGCTCGAAGGCTAAGCCGGTCTGTATTCATCGTCAGAACCCCTGCCTCTCCGCTACCACTGGTATCTACTAACAAACTACTGGGTAAACGTGTTTGCGGAGAAAACCCAATAATCTCTACTCCATTAGTGGCATTAATGATCATCTGCCCACCCTGCCCCGTACCAAACGTCCGCGCAAGGACTAATCCTCCATCTCGCACTCTCAAACGTCCTGTGTTGACAAATATATCTCCAGCATCACCACTGCCGCTGGCAAAGGTGCTGAGATTACTGGGAAGATAACCACTCGATGAAATTCCAATGGCTTCAATCACGCCTGCAATGTCTATTTGCTCAGAAGCGTTCACTGTAATCGTTCCACCTCGACCTGCACGAAAGGTAGAGGCTCCCACCTGTGCCCCATTGCGAATCAACAGTCGTCGAGTCTCAATGCTCAAATTCCCTGCATCCCCTGCACCAATGCTGTCAGTGCCAATTCGACTGAAAAAACTGGTCGGTTGGTCAACCAATTCAGGAGCCACTTCAACTCTGTTGCCTGTCACCTCCACTAAATCGCTGGCTCGAATGGTTAAATCTCCACCTCGATTGACAGACGCAGTTTGAGTAACGATTTGTCCGCCAGACAACACCCTCAACTGACCCGTAGTGATATCAATATTGCCTGAGCTGCCTGTGTCAAGAGCACTTGCCCCAACAAGCGACAGATTTTGCACCGTGAGGCGGTTAGATTCAATGGCAATGTTGCCTCCTCTGCCGTCCCTGAGAGATATGACAGACAGATCACTGTTATTAAGATCAACATCTCCCGTCGCTCTAACCACAATTGAACCCGATCGCGCCCCTATCCCTCCAGCTAACCCTGAAGTTGAGAGAATGTTATAGTCCTGCGCGGTTAAATCACCTGTTTCAAGCACAATTCGACCTGCCTGCCCAGACGAGCCACTGGTAAAGGCTCCAATTCTTGATCCACGCAGGGGCAAATTACGCGGATCAACCAAGGTAATCGAGTCTGCTGCGCGAATCGTGATGTCTCCTGCATCTGCACCTGAGCCATAACTGTCGAGATTGCTAGAGCTAGCAAACAACCGTCTGGTTGTGATCGAAATATCTCCACCCCGACCCAAGTTAGAGAGGGCAGAAATTTCACTCAGGTTGAGTAGCCTCACTGCATCTGTCGCCTGAATGGTCACAGTTCCCGCATTCTTAGGATCGGGGGATGCTTCAGTCGCATTGGGAAAGGCATCTGCACTGACAAACGAGCGGTCTGCAATGAACAATGACCCTGTGGCGATCGCAATATTTCCTCCGTTTCCTTGAGATCCAAAGACACTGGCAGCAATCAGAGAGTCACCCGTAACCGTGAGGGAGTTGGTATTAATGACGATGTCACCCACGTTGCCCTGAGCAAAGTCTAAAACAGAGGCACTGACAAATGAGCCGTTGCTGAGGGTAAGTGAATCAGCGGAGATGACGATATCGCCTCCATTTCCAGTCGCAAACTCAAGGACAGCATTGGAAATACCGCTGCCTTCCCCAATTCGGACAGCCCCTGTTGCCTCCAGGTAAATGTCACCTGCCTGACTACCGACACTGGTTTCAGCAATCCCTGCCCGAATTCTGCTGCCACCCAACAGATCGAGATTTGCAGTTGCGATCGCGATATCCCCGGCTGTCTCTCCTCGCACACTGACCTCAGCCGCATTCGTCAATGCCATATCGGCTCGTGCTAGTGACGGAGGCAGACTTAAATCAAACCCATTTCCCAGAGCAACGGTTCCCGCTCCTCCGATCGCCCCCAACTCAATGCGTCCTCCAGGGGCAACCAGGCGACCCCCATCTATTTGAATAGTGCCACCTGCCAGGGTCAAGCGTTGCCCTGGATCAACTGCAAGCGTTGCCTGACTGCGAATTGCTCCGGGTTGAGTGCCATATTGCAACCCAACGGGCACATTAATTGCTAATAGCGGTGGGGCTTGTGGGTTCACCGCACTAAATTCACTACCATCTGTAAAGATGAAACGGTCTGCGGTGCTCGCCAGAAACGAACCTCGCACATCCAGTCGGGCATTGGGTCCAAAAACAATGCCGTTGGGGTTGAGCAGAAACAGATTAGCCGTCCCATCCACCCCCAGCGTTCCCCGGATATTGGATACGTTGTTTCCCGTCACCCGACTGAGTATGTTGGCAATCCCAACCGGATTGGCAAAGCGAACTTGTTGCCCTTCGTTGACATTGAGGTCTTGAAAACTATGAAACAGATTTGATCCTCGTGTCGTGCCCCCCGTAATGGTGCAGACCGTTCCACAGATGCCTGTATTTGTGGGTGTCGTTCCGTCGGGAATGACTTGTGCCAGGGCAATTTTTGGTGTCAACCAACTCTGTAGCACAATACAACTTAAAAACCAGAGTGAGGCAGGGTTTAACTTCATAGAATTGATTCGCCAAGTGCTTAACCCGAATTGCTGTTAATCGCGATCGCCCCTACAACGTTTGACTCTAAGCTGTACAGGTTTAGCATTGCCAAACCCCTCCACAAAAATTGCATTTTATTCAATCCAATCCTGAGTGAGGGAAATTGGGCGTTGCTAAATACAGATATGCTTCTCAAGCAGTACCGAAAGTTGGAGTAAGCAGGCTTACCATCAGTAACGTCAAACCTACTCACTCTTCACTCTTCCCTCTTCCCTCTTCCTTTTATCCTTCATCCTTCATCATTTATCCTTTCCTCTTCTCTTTTCCCTTTTATCCTTCATCCTTCATCCTTTATCCTTCATCATTTATCCTTTCCTCCATCCTCACTCTTCCGTACCGCACAGATAATTCGTCATCTGGGTCATGCCCTCAGTGATGTCAGGAGTCGGATTGCTAATCGATTGCAGAGCCTGAAACGCATCTGACCAGAGGCGTTGTTCCGCAAAGTAACGAGCCCGCGCCAGAGCGATCGCTTCAGTGGATTCTCCTGCTGCTTTGAGCCGATTTTCCAACGCTTGTAGATCACGAGCAATGCGATCGCGATCGGCTCCAGCCATGACCTCAAAGGTATATTGCGGTCCCATACCCGATAAAGCTTCTAGCTCCCATTCGTAAACCTGTCCCGGAGTCAGGGGTGCGCCTGCGTAGGTGATGCTTTGCGTGTCGCTCGCAAAAGTTTGTTGCCACAGAGGCGTTTCGCTGTTGCGTAATCGCAGGGTAATTTGCCCGGTTTCGCCGCGCCAGGCAAAGGTGGGGCGATCGCTCCAAATGACATCGGTTTCACCCAGTAAACCGGGACTAATGGCACACAGATCACCGCGTGATCCAAGCGGCGGTTCCTCCCGTTCCAGAATGGTGATCACATCTTCAATTGACGGGGATTCTGTAGCACGAGGAGCTTCTTGAGCCGCGTCTTGAGCGACAGCGGAGGGGTGAAAACTGGCGATCGCCAGCACTAACAATGGCAACGAGAATAAATTAAGGCGACGCATAGTGATTTTTCCTTAGAGACAGCAGAACGTATACCCAAAACAAGGATGAGGGCAATAACCAGGGCAACAGGACAGCCACGGAAAGATACAATTGCAAACCAATGAAACCATACCAAATGGGCAACGTAATCACGACCCACTGAGCAGAGCGAAAGCGTTTTTGCTGTGAGGATGAGCGCAATCCGAGAACGGCTCCTTTACCTGCGATCGCAGCCAGCAACACCATCCACAAATCGGGAACGGGCACTACCAATCGGTTTGACAGCAGATGGTGAATCATGTAGGCGTGTGCCTCTGCCCCCGTGAAGCTCGTGGGAAAGTCCCCGGTGGATGACGAGTGCAGGCGATCGCGCCAGAAGCCCATCGCCGCAGGCAAAGGAAAATAATCCGCCTGATCTGACTTAATTCCCGATTCGTCGTAACCCCCCGCTGCAATAATCACCACCTGTCGCGACAGATGAGGCAGAGGAGGCGTTGCGCCCTCCTGCCCCAACAATTGCCATGCAGGAATGCGATCATAGGCGCGATCAGGGGGAATTGAGAAGTCAATAATGGGATGCAGCCAGAGTTGCTTGAACTGCCCCGACCACCGCCGAATCGGACTGAGATGGAGTTGTCGCAGGTGAGCCACCTGGGGATCAGTAACAGATAAGCGATCGACCGATTCCAACAATTGCCGTTGCAGGTCTGTCGTGCTGGCAAGGGCAGGTTGCGGTGGATCGGGGGAAACCTGATTCACGGTTGTGGTGAGCGACAACAGGTAGGCAAAGGGGCAGAGACTGTCACACTCTGAGTGAGTTCTGGGCAACCGCACATAGGTCGGAATGCCGTGAATAAAGCCCTGCATACTCCAGGTCAGGTCTGCGATTCCAGTGCCTTCACCGACGCTCACGGGTTGCCCATTGGAGTCGCGGGTTGCGCCAAACACAAACCACATTTGTTGATTCACTGCCGATCGCACCGATTCCGCCAAAACCTGGTCATTGCCGGGCTGCTGGCGATCGAGCACATAGTCCACTCCGACGACCTGGGCATCCAGCGCGGCTAACCGATCCACCAGTGCAGCGAGATAGGTACGATCGATGGGATTCGGATTGCTAATTCCCGATAGGCGAATGGATTTATCGTCAATCTGCACTAACAACACGGGGGGCGGAGCGACCGGGGGAACCTGTCCCGTAGCCGCACGATACATGGACTGAGCGTAGACCCGTTGATTGAGCAACCAATCTTGAACGGGATTGAGCAGACTTAACACACTCACCCCGACCAGGGCGATCGCCTCTAGACGGTTGGGCAAGAAGGGCTGTATTCGCTGCCGCCAACCTACAGGCTGAATCTGAAACAGGGTTGCGTCAGGATGACAGAATAGCGAGGGAATCAAGTATGCCGAGGGATAGGTCAAATTTTTCTCAAGTTTGAGCACCTGACACGCGGCTAACAGCGATTCCTGAACGTCTTTGTACTCCGCCAAATTTTGCAGAAACCGCACCAAAAACTCCTGCGCCACCCGATTGTGGATTGGCTCACGCATCACCGCCACCTGGCTCAATCCCAGGTCAATCAGGGATTCTGCAATGTTTAACCCACTACACGAGTTGAAAATGGCAAACTGCAAGCCTTGCTCTTTGGCACGGGTGAGGTAAGGGGCAATTTCGCAAATCGTCATCGAGACATTAGGGGCGATCGCCAACTCTCCACCTGTGATCTGAGTCTCGTTGCTGTGCCCCGCAAAGAACAAGATATCCCACCCCTCTGGGTCAGCGATCGCCTGTCCAATTTGGGTTTTGAGTTCCACACTGGACTGCCCCGCTTGCCAACCGACAAACCGCACATCGGCTAAGCGAGAGAGCGATCGCACCGCATCGCGATCAGTCTGAAAGTTTAAGCCCGAATCATCCCCCATGATGGCTAAAATTCTTGCCTTTGAGCGGTTTCGTCGTCGTGGGGTAACCGTCTCGGCGCGAATGTTGGCAGGAGTGCGAACGATGCGAATCATGCCAGTAGCCGCAAACTCAGTGCCAATCTCCCAGGCTTCCCAGGGTAGCCGCGCCAAATCGAGTGGAGTGCAGGTCAAAAACAGATTCACTGCCTGATGTTGTTCTGCCGTAGTACGGCTTGTCTGAGCAATTCGAGCACGAATCTCATACAGTTCACCACTCCGCAACCAGCGATGAAACTCATACAACAACTTCGCCTCAGCTTCTACCACACGGGCGTGCCAATCGACAACAGACGTGAGACTACCACTCTCAGCTGCCCGTCCACGCAGGGGCGAATCGGGGCGGAGAATGGGGGTGAGCGTCAGAGAGGCAGTTTTATAGAAGGTGAGATAGACTCGCTGCCATTCCTGAAACAACACGGTTAATCCGGGGGGATAGGGCAGGCTAGCCGTAAGTTGTTGTCCCCGTCCCCACGACAACTCAAACAGACAGGTTTGCTCTACCTGCTGCACTTTGAGTCGAAATGTAGGGGCATGGGAGGACATGGGGGAAGAGAGAAGAGAGAAGAAGGAAAAAAGAAAAAAGAAGAAGGAAAAAAGAAAGGGTAAAGGCTAAAGGCTAAAGGCTAAAGGATGAAAGAAGATGAGTGAACAATGAGAACAAAAACAGAAGGAAATGTTGAGTTTGTTCAGATGAAATCGCTGTAAGGCAGATGGAAAGAGTGACTACTTCAATTTACATACCCTCAACTCCCTTCCTAAAATTTAGCCATTGACCACTGACCATTGACCATTGACCATTAACCATTGACCATTGACCACTGACCATTGACCATTGACCATTAACCATTGACCACTGACCATTGACCCTTGACCATTAACCACTGACCATTAACCACTAACCTCTTACAACAAACCTCTACATTTTCCTCTTTTCATCCTTCATCCTTACTGCGGGTTAAAGCTAAAGGGAGGGAAGGTCACAACCGCACCATTTGCCATGTCTACTGTGACCCAAAACTGCTCGTCCCAATTACCGATAACACGTCCATACAGATAACTCTGAGGAGCATCAGGAGTCGTTACCCGTTCCACGAGCAGTTGGTCTTGATCGCGAATCTGGAGTCTGACCCCCGTGGGAACGTCCGCAGATTGGCTACCCAGGATGATGAGCAGCGACCATTCGGGGTTTTCAGACACCGTGGGTAGTGTCCAGGCAACGGCATAGAGGCGTAGTGCAACCCTGCCCCAGTGTAGTTCCCGGTAAGCCCCTCGTGCATCCGAGGGCACCTCTACGCCCACCCGTCCTAATTCACTAATCAGTTGCTCAAACTGCTCCGTCGGAGAGTCAGTTGTAGCACCGCGATAGCGCATGGCTGAGGCAGCAGGCGGTGGCAGCAACACCCAGGTCAACTCTTGGGCGATCGCATCCAGTTGATTTTGCAACCACAACCCTGCGTTAATTCCCGCGTTGATTGCTCCTTCCAGCAGGGTAGACGCTGTGCTTGTCATTGCCTCGACGGCTTCTCTCGATCCCTCAACGAGAGATTGGGTGGTCGTGGTGGGTTGGGCTGCAACCTGCACTCCACCCACAGGCAGTGCAGTAGGCTCCAGGCAGCGCAGATACAGCAGCAAATCGTTGGCATCGGTGGCGAACCACTCTACAGGCAACGCATAGGTGCCATTGTCTAGCGTTAAGCCATCGGATTCCTGGTGTTGCCGCAGTTGATCCGATCGCAAGATGGCTTTGACGAGCACCTGTTCCTGTTCTTCCTGCACTTCCAGCAACACGTACAGTTGCGCTGCGGTTTCGAGGGAGTCGATCGCCCCTGCGGGAAGGGTCACCACCGTATCGGTCAAACTGCCCATCGTCAACAGACACAGCTTAAAGTCACCAACGGTAACGGTATTCGACGACGCTTGCAGGGTCAGGTCAGGAGCGCGATCGCTCAACCACTGCTCAAATCCCACCAGTGCCAGCGCATCCAGGTAGGTCTGCCATTGCTGATCAGCGGGAACGGTCTGGCTCTGTTCTACGGCCTGGTCAATTTGAGCCTGGGAAAGGGAAATGCTATCCAGGGCGATCGCTTCGCCATCCAGGCGGGCGTCAGCATCCATAAATGAGAAGGTCATGATTCGGTGCTCCTTTGGTCAAGATATTGGCACAATCTGCGGGCAAATAGGCTATCCAGGGGGCAATGTCTGGCGACGCTGGCTTCGGCTTCGGCTTGCTGTAAGATAGCCGCAATTTGTTCATCCAACGCTGCATCAATGGTCTGGTCTAAACTCTTCAAGCGGTTGGGGTCAGCGTATTCCCTGGCTTTGTCGAGGATGCGATCGCGCAAGGTCAACAGTAATCGCTGCCGCACATCCGCCCGAAACTCCTTGAGCTTGAGCAGGCGAGTCACCTGATATTGCGCCTGCAACCCCACCTCAGCGGCAATTTCCGTCATCGATCGCCCCTGACAGTGAAACAGGTGCATCCCTGAGAGAAACTGCTGCATCACCTCAGACCCTTTGCGCCGCAACTGCCCCAGGCGATCGCTGGTGACTTGTGCCAGCGTTTGATCCAGCGAACTGAGAAACTGGTTGCGGTAGAACGATAGAAACTCATTTTCTTCTTCTTGCTCTGCATCGCGTTCGGGGGACTGAAGCTCGACAGCTAACGCCTGCTGTTCTGGCTGATCCAGCGATTCTGTGGGTGCGGCTCCACCCCGTACATAGATACGATATTGCCGCAGTAGCGTTGCCAGTGCCTGCAATCGGCTCAACGTCGCTTCGGGAGTCAGTTTCTGAGTCACACCTTCGAGGTATTGGGCAATCCGCCGCAACTGATCCAGCGTGGGAGGGGGACACTGTCCTTTCCCGCCCGATTGCCGTTGTTGCAAACGGTCTTGCCGATAAATCTGGTGATAAGCCTGTAACAACTGGCTTGCCTGGTTAATCTCGGCGATCGTCAGGGCATGAAACTCAGCGAGAATGCGTTGCAGTTGCTTAGGGGTGGTGTCATTGAGAATCGCCCAATCGCTAATCAGGTAAATTCCGTGGTCTAACAGAAACGCATTCACCTCTTTGTCGTGACGTACCAGACGAGTTGCCCAGGTGCTCAAGCTAGCTTTAGCGGGGTCAAAACTCTGCAAAATCTCAGTCGCCAGCGATCGATAGGTGGTTCTGGTGGCTATCTGGGGCGCACGCCGCACCTCCAGCACATCATTCAACACGAGGGGAAACAAGTCATACCGAGTGAAGCCATGCTCATTGCCAAACTGACCCTCCAGATGCAAACACACCTGCTCAATCTGATTGGAGATGTAACACCGTAAACACATCTCAGCTAAACGCCGCTCGTCAGAAGGCGTTGTTTCGCTCTGCCACACCTGCCAGAGTAGCCGTTGAATCGTGGCATCTGCCAGATCTGACTGCCGTAGATCATCCCCAAACTGCTGTAGCAGAAACGCCTTTGCTGCCGCAATCTCCTCAACCTGACGTCTGCCAGTCGCATCCAGTCGAACAAATTTCCAATACTTCACCGCAGAACTCATAACGCTCCTATCAACCCGGTCGGCGATCGCTGAAATTGTCTTCAATTGTTTCACCTCCTTTGGCTGTCGTGCAGAGTTTTGACTAATTTCTTTAGTCACTGCTTCATACATCCGGGTGATTTACACCTATGCAACTCTGGAGAGTGGGGAGTGGGGAATGGGGAATGGGGAGTAGGGAGTGGGGAGTCTTGTTAGAATTTGGGTGATCTCCGTTTCTTAAGTGCAACGATACAGGAGGCGATCGCATGACACCATCCATCCTCAACGCCACAAAATGGACGGTTGACGACTACCACCGCATGATCGAGGCGGGTATTTTGAGCGATCGCCAGGTTGAACTATTAAACGGAGTCATCGTAGATATGTCGCCAGAAGGGATTGATCACGCTGACTTGAGCGATGAAGCTGCACAGTATTTGCGTGGGTTATTGGGTAATCGCGCCAAGGTGCGTGAGGCAAAACCGATTACTCTAACTAACCGCTCTGAGCCAGAGCCAGACCTGTGCATCTGCCAAAATATTCGCTATAGCTCTCACCATCCCTATCCTGAAGATATCTTCTGGGTGATTGAATATTCCGACTCTAGCTTGAAGAAAGATTTAGAAGTAAAGAGCACAATTTATGCCGTTGCTGATATTCCCGAATATTGGGTTGTCAACCTCAAGACAAGGGAACTGATCGTGTTTCGTGACCCTCAACCTGAAGGCTACACCACTCAAATGACCTATACCTCTGAAACAATCAGCCCACTCGCTTTTCCAGATGTGGCGATCGCCGTAAATCGGTTATTAAATGGATAAAGGTCAGGGAGGGTTGATTTAACCTATTCAGAATCTAGAAGGAGTTCATTTTGTATCAAGCGTGGAGACAACTCGTTAGGTATAAAAAGTTCTGGTTTCCTGTAATCTTGTTTGCTCTTGGGTTATGGTTTGCTCCCATTGCAATTCAAAATCTCTACCAAGCTTGGGCTTCACTAACAAATACTGAGAAAATATCAACTATTCAAACAATTGCAACCATTGTTGGTGGTCTTGCAATTTTCTTGAACCTTAAACAGAGCCATGAGCAGCAAATTACTGACCGTTATTCTAAAGCGGTTGAGCAGTTGGGAAGCAGCCAACTGTCTGTTCGCATAGGAGGAATCTATGCACTAGAGAGAATTGCAAAAGATTCACCTAAAGATCACTGGACAATTATGGAGGTTCTCACTGCATTTGTTCGCAGACCTCCTCCCTTAAATGAATCAACAACAGAGGCTTTAGCAGGAAGAACAAGACCTATTGATGCAGACGTTCAAGCTGCGCTTACCGTTATTGGACGGCGTGACGCTAGTCGAGATCCACAAGACAAACCGTTAGATTTGAACCATGCCAATCTTTGGGGAGCCGTTCTACAGAATGCTAATTTACATGGAGCGAATCTAATAGGTGTTGATTTATCTGACGCAAACTTGTGTGGAAGCAACCTTGAGGGTGCTTTTTTAGCAGAAGCAAGGCTCGAAGGTGCTCGCTTTAACAGTCAATCTAATCTACGGGAAACCTATTTGAAGGAAGCCAAATTTGATTATAAGACTAACTTCACTGGAGCGGATCTAACTGGTGCGATTTTAGAAGAAGTAACCGGAACACGAGTTAATTTTGAGAAAGCAGTTTTGACTAGAGTTAACTTTGATAAGTCAAAGCTTGCCCATTCCAAATTCCGTGGAGCTAATCTTCAAGACGCGACGCTAAGAGCAGCAGAACTTAACGAATCTGACTTTAGCAAAACCATTCTTAAAAATACTAGCTTTCAAGAAACTAATCTTAGTGGAGCATGTCTCAGGGCTATAAATTGGGGAAGTGAGTGTACAGATTATGCGCTTAGCAAACTCACAAAATTGCAGCCCAATGTTGCACCGATTGCCAAGCGAAAATCCAATCGCATAGATAGAATCCTACTTCTTCAGAAGCTCTATAGCTCGTTTAGAGTACTGAAGACACGTTTGGGATTTTATACCATTGAAACGCTGTCCAGTAGGACTGGTAGCTTAAAGCAAGTGACAATTAATAAAGTAAGCTTCAAGAATACGGTCCTAAGTGAAGCAGATCTTGGTGATTCTAATTTTCGTGATGCAGATTTTACTGGAGCGATTCTCAACAAAACTCAACTACAAAACACGATACTTGATGGGGCTGATTTTAGTAGAGTTGACCTCACAAATGTTTTGCATTTCACCCCTAAACAAGCTCAATCAATTATTACTGATAGTCGAACTAAGTTTAACTCCCAATTATTGAAAGAATTAAACCCAAATACCAAAGCTGTAGAAGAGCCTGATGACGATTTCTAATGTAAGTTTACCTAACTCAATATTTTTGCCAGGGTACAAGAATAGGAATTTTCTATGACTTGCTTTTAGTTTATTCTGCTATCACTACTGTGTGAATTGCTGACGTAGTTCTCTCAACATTTGGCTTGTTCCAACTTCAAAGGCGCGTTGCACCAACTGAGGAATCATCTCTGCGATCGCCAAATCAGGCAATGTGAGGCTAATAAGGTGTTGCTGAATAGAGGGTGATTTTCCTGACGCAGATGTGAGCGAGACGCTCACACTCCCTTTAGGCAAAGCGTTTCAACCCGTGCGAGCATCTTGCTCGCGACTCATTCACCCCCAAGATCAGCAACGCCACTAATAGTTGATGCAGGGATGCGGCGATCGCCCCCCAGTTCCTCTAGCAGTGCTTCGTATTGCTTCCAGAGAATATCGTGCAATTCGCTGCATAGGTCTATTAATCGCAGAGGTAAGTAATGGTGAATCCACTGAATAGGCTTCTCTTCAGACTATGCTAGCCTCCACTTCTAAGCATTCTAATGCTCTCAAGTCCGCTTCATTCAAACCCTCTACTTTCACGTCTTATTCCTCTCCACTTCAGTCTGATTTAAGTCAACACAACAGCGACAGCGTTTCCAAAGCCCGATCGCCCTTTAGACGGGCTTCCTCTAGCCGAGATTTGGGCAACACTCGTGGCGGTGCGCTCAATTTAGGGTCATTGAAAAATCGCATTCTCACTGATGGAGTTGGTGGTGCAGGCGATCGCAGTGATTTTGCGAGATTTACTGTGACAGGTCGGCAAAACTTGCGTTTGTCGCTTCGAGGCATGACTGCCAATGCCGATGTGCAACTGTTTAATCAAGCGGGGGTGGCGATCGCAGGTTCCTATCAAAAGGGTGCAGCGGCAGACAGAATCAACTGTGATCTAGAAGCCGGAACTTATTATGTACGAGTGTTTTCGACGAGTGGCAGAACAAACTACAATCTCAGCCTCTCAACTCGTCGTCTGAGCAACGTCTCTACGATGGCTGATAACCCTGCCCCTACGGGAAATCGAGCAGACTGGACAGTGATGGTTTACATGTCATCCGACGATCTGGAAAGCTACACCATCGAGGATTTCCGCGAGATGGCAAGCATCGGTTCCACCAGCAACGTCAATATTGTGTTGCAATACGATCGCACGGCTGCCGACCACCCCAAATTCATAAAAGGACAAGCCACCGACGACACTCGTTATGGCAACTGGACAGATACTCGGCGTGGGTTGGTCAGCTATGGCAGTACCCCTGGCAGACATTGGGGCACCAGCATTGGCGAAGCAAACATGGGCGATGCGAATACGCTCCGCAACTTTCTCGACTGGAGTATGTCCAACTATCAAGCCGACAACTACGCTCTAATCGTTTGGGGACATGGTTCCGGGACTGAAGTGGCATTTGACGACATCACCAATGATGCGCTTAGTGCCAATGAGTTCAACAGCGTGCTGGGTGGCTTGTCTGACACGATCGACTTAGTTGGCATGGATGCCTGCCTGATGGGAACCGTGGAATTCGCTCACGCAATTAGAGACAATGCCTCTGTCTTTGTGGGTTCCCAAGAAAATATTCCGGGCACCAGTTGGGACTACGCTACAACCTTGCAAGATCTGGTAGCGAACCCTGCTATGACCGCCTCACAATTTGGCAGCAGCATTGTTAACCGTTATGCTCAAACCTACCCTCTCAACATTGAATATCCTGTAGATGAAAAAGATCTAGAGACCCTCTCGGCGATCGACTTAACTGCGATGCGTGATAGCAATCCTTTCAACCTCTCCAGTGCATTAAGCGATTTTGCTAATGCTGTCATGTATACCGCTACTGACTCTGACCTCCAGGCTTTGGGGTCAACCCGCAATACTTACTCCAATCAGTATGGCGAAGGTAGTTTTCCTGACTATGTGGATATTGGTCATCTCTTCTCAAACGTGGTGAACAATAGCTGGATTTCAACCGACATTCGAGCAGCGGCTCAAGATGTGCTGACGGCTTACACCAACACGATCATCAGCAACTTTACAGCGACCGCAGATCGGAGCACTGGGTTGTCGATCTATTTCTCAGCACGGGGTAAATATCCCAGTTCCAATCACTTAGAAGTAACTTCTAATTTTGTCAACGACACTCTCTGGGATAACTTCCTGGCATGGGAAGACTGGTAATGGTTGAACCCAGTCAAGTTTGCTAGCGCAGGAGACAGAGATAGGATTTGCAGCATCCTATCTCTTTTTTATGGCGATCGATATTGCCCCGGTGTGACCCCAATCATCCGCTTAAATTGGCGGGTGAGGTGGCTCTGATCCGCAAAACCTGTGACATGGGCGACTTCACGAATGGGTTGTCCCTGCACCAGTAATTTCTTTGCCTGCCGAAAGCGAACCTGGTTGAGATATTCGTGAGGTGGCAAACCGACCTGTTTGCGGAAGGTGCGGAGTAGATGAAACGGGCTAAGGTGAGCGATCGCCGCTAGCGTTTCGAGGCTCACATTTTCGGTGTAGTGGGTTTCCAAATATTCTCGTGCGATTTGAATGGCACGGGATTCATTGCCGATCGCTTTGAGGGTAGGGCGATCGCCCCCATGCCGCCAAACCAATTGGCTAAATGTCCATAAAAAACGGGAGTCCTGTTCCAACTGAGGAGCCTGTTCCTCTAGAGCCACATGCAGTCGCAGCATCAACCCAGTCAGATATTCATCCTGCACCACTGGATTGGGGAAGTAGGGAATGCTGGCATCATGATCCGCGAGTTGTGAAGCGGCCTGTTGCAGCAACCGCACGTCAGGATACAACATTCGATAGGTCCAACCTACATCCGTGGCGGCGTGCCCTGTGTGCACCTCACCGGGGTTAATCATGGCAATCGTACCCGCGATCGCCACATGGGTTTCTCCCCGATAGTCAAACTCTTCTGCCCCTTGCTGAATCACACCAATGGCAAAGGTGTCGTGGGTGTGGCGACCAAAGGAATGGGTGATGTAACGGGCACGCAGCAACTCAACATCGTGTTCCTGAGACAACTCATGATTTGAGGAACTGCGCCATCGCCAAAATTTGACCTGTTCTCGTTGTTTTTCCATCTTGCAGTTGGTGCCCCCATCGGTTTGAGAACCAAGTCTTGGAGAATGTGCCTCACCCTCGATGTCGATCCTTTCACAGGACGACAAAACTGCATTCATCCAATGGAGTGAAGATGGGCAACTATCTCTTTTTCCTTTACCTTCTGCCTGATCAACGTTTTGCCAGAGCCGGGGTACGTCCCATGAGTCCTGTCATCAGACGGAGAGCGATAAACCGCAACGGACGCACCGATCGCATCACACGCAAGCCCAATCGCCGCAGGATAACCAACGGCAACCACTGATTTGAGAAGCAGCGATCGAGAAAGTCGGTAAAGCCCAAAATGGTGAGGTTTTCCAGTTTGCGCCAACCTTCATAGCGTTTCAGGACTCGCAAACTACCCAGATCTTCCTGCCGTTGCAGAGCCGTTTTGAGCACATCTGCCAGGGCTGCCACATCACGAATCCCCATGTTTAGACCCTGCCCACCCACCGGATGGCAACAGTGCGCCGCATCACCCACCAGTGCCAATCGAGGACGTACATAGCGATCGCTCTGCATCAGTTGCACCGGGAACAGGAGGCGATCGCCCTCCAACACCAAACGCCCCAACTGCCCATCGTAGCGGCGATTTAACTCAGCCAAAAACTGCTCGTTATCCACTGCCATCCAGGCTTTGGCTTCGGCGTGGGGAGCCGTTAACACAATCTGAGCACGGTTGTCAGGCAATGGCAGAGTGGCAAAGGGACCACTCGTCCAGAAGTGCTCGCGGGCAATGTCTCCGTGTGGTTTTTCCGGGCGAATGACGGCTGTAATGCACGACTGCCAATATTGCCAACCATGGGTGTCAATCCCTGCTTGTTGACGCAGGGGCGATCGCGATCCATCGGCTGCAACTAGCAACCGGGCTGTGATGCGGCGTTCGGTTCCAGCAACACCAACAGTCAACTGCACAGATTCAGGGCGATAGTCTGCCTCAAGTACTTCAGCCGGGCACAACCAATCGACGTTCGTCGCTTGCTCCAGGCGATCGTACAGGGCTTTGAGAAGAACGTGATGTTCCGCGACATAGCCCAACGCCGGAGTCCCCAAATCCTGTGGGTGCAAATTCACCACCGCAGGATGAAACTCATCGGCAAGGCGAATCTGGCGAAACGTAGTAATGTGTGGCAGAATCGCATCCCACACACCCAATCCACTGAAGATACGGCTCGACATCAGGGTGATGTGATAGGCTCTTCGATGCTTGAGACTGACTTCCCGGGGCTTTGCCTCAATCAATGCAATCCGCAAACCCGTATGTTGCAACGCACACGCCAGTGTTAGCCCGACAATGCCACCCCCTGCGATCGCCACATCGTAATCTAATGCCATCATCCCACCATTAAAATTTAGAGAGAGCCTCTAGGTACTTCTACTTTTATTCTGACGCGATCGCTCAACAGGATCAAGCTTGACTATCCGGATTCATCCTGGGTTTGGGGGAGTGTCTTGAAAGGGGTTGCCATTGTTTGACTTGCCCCCTGAAAATTGGTTTGCCCTGAACGTTAGTTAGTCCTGAACGTTAGTTATTCCTAAACATTGGTTTGAACTTATATGAGTAATACCCCTGAAAACGTTGATCATGCTGCACTCGATCGAGCAGTTAGCGATTACGAACTGATTCTAGAAAATCGCGATCGCTTAGTGCGTGCTTACAACGATCTGGGGATTACATTTTTTCAGCAGGGACAATTCGATCAAGCCGTTCAAAATTTTGAATACATCCTCAATGTCACACCCCCATTGCCTCGACTTGAGATCGCGAAAGTTTATTTCAATCTGGCACTGGTTGTTGCAAAACAAGGAAACGCAGAGCAAAGTACTCGTTATTTACAACAAGCATTAGAACAGGATGAGACATTTGAACCTGCCAAACTAGAGCTTTCAAGACAACAATATGATGCTGAAGTTCGTGCTAAAAACTATCAATTTACACAGGATTGGTTTAGCCGAAATCTCCTCATTTGGCAGGAATATCTACATCCGTTTATTGGACAGCCCAATCTGGCTTTTTTGGAAGTGGGTTCCTGGGAGGGACGAGCCACCTGTTGGTTACTCGATCGCGTCTTAACCGATGCATCTGTCTCAATCACCTGTGTTGACACCTTCGCGGGAGGTGGGGAATATCAAGGAATGGATGACCATTACATCCAATCGATCGAAGCCCGATTTGATAGCAATATTGCCAAAACTGGGGCTGCTTCTAAAGTCAAAAAAGTGGTCGGAGAATCTCAAATCGTATTGCGATCGCTTCCTTTTGATACCTACGATTTCATCTATATTGATGGCTCCCATGAACCCAGCGATGTGTTAATAGATGCAGTGCTATGTTGGGGTTTATTAAAGGAGAATGGCATCCTCATTTTTGATGATTACGACTTCCCCCTCCGCAATCCCAATTACCGAACTGATATCGGCATCAATGCATTTCTCGATGTCTTTGACAGCAAAATCAAAATCTTGCTGCAATCTCATCAAGTGGTGATTCAAAAAATTAGAAATCATAGCTGATGCATAAACAAAGTTTTCGATCCCCCTAAATCCCCCTTTTTAAGGGGGACTTCAGTCTCTTGCCGGGTTCCCCCCGTTTTCAAGGGGGGTAAGGAAGGATCAAGCAATATCAACTGTTCTAGACCTTAATATTTACTTTATAAATTAGCTCTTAGACAATGACGCAAGGAATCGTGTTACGTTAATCCGGTTTACGGATTTTGAAGGAAATTGGTTTCTGCACCGAGGTCGGCAGATTAAATTTCGGCAATTCGGGGCTGCGCCGGGGGGGTTGAACCGGGGTTGGGTCAGGGATCACTTTCACCGTTGTCTGTTGCGGCTGCACTTTTTGAGTATGTTGCACCGCAGACTTGGGCCTAGAGGACTGCAACGAAGGGGCGTGGGGCGATCGCCACGGCAGGTTAATCCGCTTGCCACGATTGGACGCGACTGCCAATAACAGCCCCGCCGCTACAAACAGGGGTATGGGCAAATCAACCCCTTGAAAAAACAGAAACCACTCCGCGATCGCCAAAACCATAATGAAGAATCCACTTCCAATCAGCATCCACTCGCGATTGGTGCTTTAATAGTACAAATGTTACTGCTTGAATTCCCTTTTCCCAAGAGAAAAGTTAAGGAGATCTGAAATTGGTGAACCCTATTTCTTGGATCGCCTTATAACTGGCAGGATACTCGATATCAGCGAATTTGCACCGGGTATTTCTCAAGTGGCGATTTACCCATCTGCCAAAATCCATTAAGCTGCATGGAAATTCTCTCTGTCACCCTCAAAAACTTCAAATCTCACAGCGATCGCCACTTCCTCTTTCAACTGGGCACAAACGCCATTTGTGGAGAAAACGGAGCGGGCAAAACCAGCATTTTAGAGGCGATCGCCTGGACGCTGTTTAACTACAGGGGTGCCTACAAAAATGAGGACATGATTCGCAATGGGGCGAGTAGTGCTCAAGCCAGTGTGTCGTTTGTGTCGAGTCGAGATGGGCGCACCTACAGCGTTCAACGATGCACCACCAAGGGCTACACCATTTATGACCCACAGCTCGATCAGCGGCTAGACTACAAACACATTGACGAGGAGGTTATGCCCTGGTTGCGGCAACACCTGGGAGTCGCACCCGGAACTGATTTGGGAAAACTCTTTGCGAATACGATCGGTGTTCCCCAAGGAACGTTTACAGCTGCTTTTTTAGAAACAACTGAGAACCGCAAAAAAGTATTTGATGCTGTTCTTAAAGTTGAAGAATACAAGCAAGTTTACGCCAAATTGGGTTCGCTCAAGACCTACAGCGAAGCTCAAGTTGAGCAGTTAGAACAGGCGATCGCGAAGTACACCGAAGACCTCTCTAACTGGGAGGTAGTTCACCAAAGACACACAGAGTTGCAGGCAGAGATCACCCAGGATGAGACAAAACTGCAAACTTTACAGCTTGAATTAGCGAAGCTGCACGCCGAAAAAACAGCACTGGCAACACAAGTACAACAGATTCAACAATTAGAAGCGCAGTTAAAACAGGTCACCGCTCAAATTGAGGGTCAACAGCGGACAAGCCATATCTTAGAAGAGGCAGTTGAGCGGGCAAAACAAGCGGTTGCCATTTGTGAGACGCATCAAGCTGGATATCAAGCGTTTTTACAGGCTGAGGCGGCTTTGCAAGAGTGCGATCGCCAAACCAAGCAACGTCAAACGCTATTAAAACAGCGCGAAAAGCAACACAAGCTCTTATCAGACCGTCATACCGAATTAACTCGTCTCACCGTGCAGTTAGAGGGTTTGCAACGAGCAGAAGCCGAGATTGCCCAACTACAACCCCTCCTTCAACAGCAGGTCGAGTTGGAGCAGCAACAAGCTGCGATCGCTGATCATCTGCAACAACTACAAACCTGTCGATTAGAGCAGCAAACCATCGCCAAACAACTGACTAAAGCTCAAACGGACGGAACCCGCCTAGCCAAGGACATCGAGCGACTCCAGAGCTTAGCCGACACGGTCGATCAGATTGAGGAATGGGAACACAAACGCGATCGCCTGCAAGAGCAGTTGAGTCGCATCGAAGCGGCTAAGCAATTTGAAGCCGATCTGCGGCAGTTAGTTCAGATAGCGCAAGACAAGCGCGATCGCCACCATACTCAAGCAAAGGAAGCGTTAGCCATCTTGCAGCAGATGCAAGCCAGTGTGCCGTTATTAGCGACCCATTCTGTCGATTCGGCGTTAGCAGCCATTCAAGCTGGGGTTGACCTCAACAGCGAGTTATTACAGGCGTTGCAGGAAATTCTGGCAGATCTGTCGGAGCAAACCTCCGTCGCCAAGTTAAAGCAGCAGTCCTACGACCTCAAGCTCAAACTCGAAGCCGCTTATCGCCATCAAGCCGAATATGCCAGCTTAAACACTAAGCTAGAGCAGCAGACCCAACTCAACCAGGACATTGCTCAACTGCAAACCCGCATTCAGCAATTGGAAGGAATGCTCTCAACTGAGGCAGGTTGGCAAGAACGGCGATCGCACCTGAATCAACAACTGACCCAACTGGGCGATCCCCGCAGTCGTCAGCACCTCTTAACCCAACAGTTACAGCAACAAGCCCAGATTCAAGCGCAGTACGCCCAACTTCAACAAATTCAAGCCTCGATTCAGCAGGCGATCGCTGACTTAGACAGCAACCTTGAGCAATTTGCTGATTTAGACGACCGTATCGAGCAGCAAAAGCAACTACGGCAGGTCAATCAATCCAGCCATTTGACCTATGTGCAATATCAAAAGGATGCCGCTAGCCTGCCGCAACGGATCGCAGAATGGCAAACAGCGATCGCCCAGGTGCAACAGTTGCAAGCCCATCAGCAAACTCTCACCGCCGAATACGATCAGCTTCAGCAAAACTACGACCCGCAACATTGGCAACAGGTTGAAACGGCTTATGCCGAAACTCGCAGCCAGGTCGATCGCATCCAGGGTAGCCTGCCCCAACAACGCAAGTTATTAGCCGAGTTAGAGCAACAGTTGACCCACTTGAAGGCGATCGCTGAAGAGCGCGATCGCACCCAACTTGAACTCAAGCAAGCCGAGCGCAACAAACGCTTCATCAAATTTGCCCGCGATGCCTACAAAAAAGCGGGTCCTCGAATTACAGAACGCTATGTGCAAAACATCTCCCACGAAGCCGACAAGCTATTCCGGGAGCTGATGAACCGACCCAACGTTGCTCTGGAATGGACTCGCGACTACGAAATCATCGTGCAGGAAGGAGCACACACCCGACGATTCATCAACCTTTCTGGCGGTGAACAAATGTGTGCTGCACTGGCAGTGCGCCTCGCCCTGCTGCGTGTCCTGGCTGATATTGATATCGCCTTCTTTGACGAACCCACCACCAACATGGATCGTCCCCGTCGAGAATCATTGGCAGAGGCGATCGCCAACATCAGAACCTTCCGTCAACTATTCGTCATTAGCCACGATGACACCTTCGAGAAGGTGACAGAAAACGTCATTCTCGTACAGCGGGAATAAAAGAAGTTAATTATTGGTAGCAGTAATAAACCGTTATTAGGGAAATATTTAAAACTTTCCTATCTAACCGCCTTTTCAATAGAACTAAAATGAATTGCAAGCAAACACTAAACACTTGTAAACGTATAATTCTTTTAAAAAGACTGATTTGGAAGGATTCATAATGCTGACCCGACTGAAGGTTTCTGGCTTTAAAAATCTCGTCGATGTAGATGTGCGATTTGGAGCTTTTACCTGTATTGCTGGGGCAAATGGAGTTGGTAAGTCCAACCTTTTTGATGCTATTAGATTTCTAAGTGCATTAGCAGATTTGCCTTTGATTGAAGCTGCTTTGTCTGTTAGAGATGAAGAAGGAAAAACAGGGGACATACGGAGCCTATTTCATCGAGTAGGTAATACTTACGCTGATGAAATGTCTTTTGAAGCAGAGATGATTGTACCAGCAGAGGGAGAGGATGATTTAGGACAAAAGGCAAAAGCAAGTATTACTTTTTTACGTTACTCTATTCAGCTCGCTTATCGTGCTGATAACAGTCTTCGGTCACTGGGAGCCTTAGAAATTCTTAAAGAAGAATTAGTTCATATTAATCGCGGAGATGCAGCTAAACATTTATTGTTTCCAAACAAGTCTACTACTTGGCGAAAAACAGCAGTAATAGGAGAGCGAAGGGTACCTTACTTTATTTCCACAGAAGGTGAGGATTCTAATAAAATTATCAAGCTTCATCAGGATGGTGGCAGTAGTGGTAGACCTCTTGCCCGATCAGCAATCAACCTTCCTCGTACAGTTTTATCCGTCACTAATGCTGCTGAAAGTCCAACTGCTTTGATGGCTCGACGAGAAATGCAATCTTGGCGGTTGCTTCAATTAGAACCATCCTCTTTAAGACAACCTGATGAATTCACTGCCCCTACTAAACTGGAAACAGATGGTTCACATTTAGCTGCAACGCTCTATCACCTTGCACGACTGAAAAGAAATAAAAATAGGCAGTTGAATGATGATATAAACAACCAAGTTTATTACGAAATTGCAAACCGTTTAGCAACCTTGATTAACGATGTGGATAAAGTGTGGGTTGACCGTGATGATCGGCGTGAACTTCTCACTTTAATGGTGACAAGCCGGGACGGGACCTCCCATCCAGCTAAAGCACTTTCAGATGGAACGATGCGATTTCTAGCATTAGCAGTACTCGCGCTAGACCCAGAAGCTCAAGGTCTTCTGTGCCTTGAAGAACCAGAAAACGGGATTCATCCAGGAAGAATCCCAAAGATTCTTCAACTTCTTCAAGATATCGCAACCGACACAAATGAAGCAGTTGGGCTGGATAATCCTTTACGTCAGGTAATTATTAATACCCACTCACCAGCAGTTGTTATGCAAGTACCTGAAGATAGCCTTCTAATAGCTGAATTGAGGCAAACAATACGTTCAGGTCAACGCTTTAAACGGGTTTGTTTTGGCTACCTTCCTAATACTTGGCGACAACTCAAAGATCCAAATTCCAGTGACACAAACATCGTTTCAAAAGGCGAACTTCTTGAATATCTCAATCCGGTTCCTAATGAGGATTTGGAATTTGACAGTAATGGAGATGATACAGATTCCTCAAAAACAAAGCTGACGAAATCTAAAAAGCGTCGAGTTGTAGATAGGGAAGACCTTCAACTTCTACTGCCGGGCTTTTCTGGGGAACAGCGATGATAGAACTTCGTTATACTTTGCTATCTGACGGTAGCTCAGATCGAGCACTTATTCCTATTCTTGATTGGTTATTACATGTTCACCTTCATGATTGTGCTATCCAACCTCAGTGGGCAGATTTGCGTCGTTTCGATAAATCACTAAAAGATACTTTTGAAAAGAGGATCAAATTAAGCTTAGAGTTATATCCATGTGAGCTTTTATTCATTCACCGTGATGCTGAAAGGGAGTCTCATGAGACTCGTGTAGATGAAATTCTCACAGCCATTGCCCAAGTCACTCCCTCTATTTCAGTTCCAACAGTTTGTGTTGTGCCAGTTCGTATGACAGAAGCATGGCTGTTGTTTGATGTTTCTGCCTTGCGTAAGGCAGCATCTAATCCAAATGGCAACATTGCATTGCAACTTCCAGATGTTAAGAAGCTTGAGCATATACCTGATCCGAAAAACGTTCTTCACGAGCTACTTCGTCAAGCTAGTGAGCTATCCTCAAGAAGACTAAAAGGATTCCGAGTAAGCGACTGCATCCATCGAGTCTCAGAGTTAATTGATGACTTCAGTCCATTACGTGCTCTATCAGCATTTATAGCTTTGGAGACTGAATTGCAAAATACTATTAATCAGCAGGGATGGTATACCAATTAACGCACTAAAATTAAACAGAAATCAAAGATTTAGTTAGCTGTCGGATTGCGAGAATTCGGTGAGCGTTTTCTCTTGATGCTTCCATACAATTGAATCTCTCTAAATCTATATAACCTGAGTTCGGACAAGAATTTTAGCGGCTAAAACCACAGCTATGGAAGCAAAATTAATCTGCGTTAGTTGAACCTGCTCCTGATTTCTGATAATTTACGAAGGTGTACTTCGTTCTTATAGCTGCGAATTCATTTGCCAAGGCTCTTTAACCGAATTGACGCTAAATAAAGCTGAAAATCATGGGACATGAATCATCTCTTGCTCTATCAAGGTTCGGATTTGAGGTTTGAGTGATTTCCGACTAACTAAATCAACTTTGCTGCCTAGATGATCCTCAAGATAAAGCTTGACATCCATGTAGCGGTCGAAGGTGATTGGGGGTTCAAACTCAACCAAGATGTCAACGTCACTGGTAGAGGTTGCTTCGTCTCGCGCTACAGAACCAAACAATGCTAGCGATCGCACACCTAAACTTTTCAACTCAGTCTGATGTTGCTTAAGGGTTGAGAGAACTGTATCGCGCTGCATGAGGGAAGCCTCGCAGTTTAGGGGAGGATAGTCATTATCGTAATGCACTGTAACGGTAGCAGGACACTAAGCACCTCACCAACATTACAATGCAAGGCTAACTACTTCATCAGGCTCAAGGAACGTTCAAACCTGATCAAATGACGATTGACTGCTACTTTATCTACTGATCTGCCTGACAGGTTGCGAGAATACGGCGATCGTTGTCGCTCAACCCTTCAAGGCGATTAAAGCCTTCTAGCCCAACAGGGGCGATCGCTTCTCCAGTTGAGGCGACAGAACCGTTTGACTCCAGGGCGATCGAGTAGGGATTTACGGTTTGTTCGTAGCTATCAACTACATTGAGGGCAAGGCGATCGCTTTGAAACTCGCCTCGGAAACAATCAAATGAGGAGTATGGCATATAGAATGCCCCAACCACTTGATTTTGGTTAACTTCAAACACCATGTAAGCAGAGCCAATTTGCTCCGGCTCAGTCGCTTGACCGTAGAGGTACACTCCATCCGCCAAGGTTTGAGCAGAAGCTTGAGCCACCTGGGTTGCAACATGATTTGCAGTTGTCGGTGCTTCGATGGCGTAAGTAGCAGAGTGTGGAGCGGCTACACCCATCAGACCGATCGCAACGAACAAACCAGCCAACGGTTTTTCTAATGACCGAAATAGGGAATACCGCGATGGGAAGATACGAGTTAAAGAATGTAGCGTCATGAACCTTACCTCACACACAATAAGCAATTAAAAATAAGTTGAATATTTATACTGATCTCACTCTACAGAGGACTGTTCATCCCTGTTCAACTGAGGATAAGACTTTACATATTCTTGAAACATCTCGTCATAAGTGATTAAGCTTATGCAAACCGTTCTCGAACGAAGCGAAAGTCTTGTGTGTAGAACTACAACTAAGGATTGTTAAATTCCAGAATCAAAAATATAGATTTCATGGATATACCTAACAATAGAGTGTGAAGGACGGTAGCACATCATTCCTCGGACTCATCCAATCGGGTGATCTAAATAACACTCAGAGAAAATGGATTTGGAACGAAGTTGCACTAACGTTGAAACCAGGTAATTCATGCAGTAGGGCGTTTTGCAGAACGCCCCACAAAACATGAGCTAACGACCACGGAGATAAAAGACTCCCCGATAGCGCAGGGTTGAAACTTGATTGGGAACGATGTCTGATGAGCCAATTTGAGCAGGTAAACCACGATATTTGCCCACGACTTCGCCTTCGCTAATTTGTGGAGCATGAGCTTCAGATTGATAGGGGATACCTCGGTAAGACAGTTGCATAAGTGATCTCCTTGCAGAAGTAAATTTCCTTGTTAATAGAAACTTCACCTCTTATTTCTTTACTTACGCAGCCAATTTTGTGATTGTCACACTCGATAAAAGTGATAAGTATTCTCACGATGCAGTGATTTCACTCACATATATATAGCCCTAGTCACCTCCGTTCAGACAAGGCACTCAACAGGACAGACGCGATGAATCGCGTCTCTCTCGGCAGGGCTCAAATTCAATATCCTAACGGTTTTGGCGATCGCTATAGCTTTGGTCAGAAAGCTTAAGGCACAGGCAATGGCTCAAACCCTGATACTGAGCAAGCTTCCTGACTCGTCTCCGCCCCATCGAATGTGGCTACGGCTACGCATGGTTTTTCAAATCTCTCTGTCTTTTGCCTGCCCCTCTACACTGGTAAGACTTTACCTCTGAGCCCAACCGGAGGTTTGATCTCATAGCGTGAAAGCAACGTGGGCAAAATGTCGTAGAGCTGTGCTCCTTCAAGCTGTTGTCCGTTTTTAGGATTTTTGGGATCGTGGAAGATCATTAGCCCAAAAGGGGCATGGTTTGCATCATCGGGTCCGGTGTCATTATCCAATGTGTGCAGCGCACCACTACCGACCGTGCCAACCGATCGCCACGCCAGTTCTTCAAAATAGGCAATCAGGTCTGGAGCAACACCCCGCACTTTCTGGTAAATCTGCTGCGGCTTAAATACGCGATTATTTAACGGTTGCCCATTTGGATCAGGGATCGTGGCAATTTTTTCTGCAAGCTGCGATCGCTCCTTCTCATACTCCGCGATGGGGATCACGCCCTGCGGTTCTCGTCCCTTCACATTCAAGAAGATGCGTCCGTAATAGCCTCCTGCCCCCCAGGCTTTGGTGCGGCTCCAATCGACCTCAATCTCATCCAGCGATTTAGGTTCACTGGGAGTTTCTTTAAGGGTGAGGTAGCCCTCCTTGATTAACCATTCATTGATGCAAATGCCACCCATCAAGGGTCGTGCGCCGTGATCTGAGACGACTAGCACAGCCGTTTCGTCACTGCATTGTGCGAGTAACTCTCCCACCCGGCGATCGACATGACAGTAGTAGTCGTGGATGGCATTGGCGTAAGGTGAACCCGGTTCATATTGTGGATGACGCGGGTCCATGGGTTTCCAGAAGGAGTGATGAATGCGATCGACTCCCATATCGACTAACATCAAAAAGTCGGGTGAGTCTTGTGCTAGTAGCTTCTCAGCTAGCGTAAAGCGTTGATCGCACAGGCTGTAGATATTTTTGAGGATGCGGTCTTTTTCATCAGATCGGAAGTGGGGCACATCCAGCAGGAAGTCGGGCATCCAGGCGGTAATCTGCTCGGCTAACTCCGGTGGATGAGTGTAGGGAGCCTCGGTGTTGGGCGTTAAGAAGCAGGACACCAGGGAACCATTCACTGCATAAGGTGGGGACGTACCAGGAACGCTGAGAACGGCGACCTTCCAGCCCGCTTCGCCCAAAATATCCCACAAGCGTGGAAACTTAACCGCTCGACCATCGGCGATCGCCATTTTGCCATAGGTGCGATCGGCGCGATTACGAAAGCCATAAATCCCCAACTCGCCAGGGTCACGCCCACTCATCATGCAACTCCAGGCAGGCACGGTGATCGCTGGGATACTGCTCTCCAGCTTGCCATAGGTGCCCAGGGTCATGAGGCGAGATAGGTTGGGGAGATCGTTGCGCCACTGGTCAAAGACAAGGGAGGGTTCCATGCAGTCTAGACCAATGATGATGAGGCGAGGAGTGGGAGACATAAAGAAGAGAGGGAGTGGGGAATGGGGAGTGGGGAGTAGGGGGGTAGAGGAGTGGGGGAGTAGAGTATCTCCATCACTCTATAACTCCCTTGCGAAGCGTGGCGTAAGCCTTCACTCATTGCCCCCTCTACTCCTCTACCTGTCGTGGCGAATTGTCTCGGTGACGAATATAAAGAACAACCCCAGCCGCAAGGATGGCGATCGCACTGAGGATGTGAACGACGTTGAAGGGAGTTCCGGGGAAGAACCAGGAGTCAGTGCGGAGAAATTCAATGAAGAAGCGTCCTAGCGGATACCAGATGAGATACAGCAGAGTGAGGTCGCCATCTTTAAGTTGATGCTTAAAGCGGCGGGAAATCCAGAACAGTAGCCCAAAGCCGATAAAGTTCCAGAGGGACTCATAGAGAAATAGGGGCTGAAAATAGGTGGTGTCGAGGGGATAAACCTCTGTGTTGGGATCAACGGGAAGCCTGGGATCACAGCCATTGTTGTAGGGAGGAAGGCGGCGATCGCAATCAATTCTCAGCCCCCATGGTAACGTGGTTGGGGGTCCATACAACTCCTGGTTAATAAAGTTACCCCACCGTCCAATGGCTTGGGCTAACGGCAGACCCAGAGCGATCGCATCCAGAAACACGAGCCCCGGCAATCGCTTGATACGGGTGTAGAGGAAAAGGGCGATCGCGCCAAAGATAAATCCCCCAAAGATATGAATGCCACCCTCCCAAATTTTGAAAATACTCGCTGGATTCCCCAGGTAATGCATTAAGCCACCCTCTCCACGGGGCGACTGAATGAAGACGTAATAGAGCCGCGCCCCAATAAAACCGGGGATCAGCACCCAGATCAACATATCCCAGAAGTCATCACTCTTTTGTCCTCGGCGTTCTACCTCAGAGCTAGCGATTTGGGAGCCGACAAGCACAGCCGTCGCCATCAACAGCCCATACCAGTGCAGTTCAAAAGTTCTAAAGCCCAGATCAATTTTGATAGTGGGATCAACAGGGGGGTACATAGAGAAGGATGAAAAATGAAGGATGAAAAGGATCAGGGATAAAAGATCAAAATAGGCTCAAGGCTAGTTTTTATCCTTACAGCCTTTATCTTTCATCCTTGCTGCACGACTAATCTTCTAAATAGCCTAAGTCTCTGAGGCGACGTTGCACTTCAGGGTCATCAAATCCCGGTGCTCGCTCGTCTGACAGCACTGTTGTCGATTGTCCGGCAAACAGTTGCAAACATTCTTGCAAGACCTCAACATTCTCCGGCAGAATGTCAGTCAAATTCATACTCTCGTAAGGATCGTTGAGGAAATCGTAGAGCTCTAACCGAGCTAACGCCTCCGACGATTGCCCCGTTTCAATTAGCTTGTGACTGCCTAACCAAATTGCCCGTCGCGGTTGGTCGCAGGCATGAGACAACACCAATTCCGGTTGCCGTTTGTAGAGCAAATTCACCACATTTTGGGGAGGAATTGCCTCTGAGAAGACATGCCCTTCCAAATCGTTGGCTGGAAGACGTGCCAGAGAAGACATCTCCTCGATCGCATCTGCTAATCCGGCAGTAGACAACATCGTATGGAACAGACAACGGGTGGACACAACATCGCTGCGAATGCTGCCTTGCGGTAAGTTTTCACCCGGATCACGAATGATCAGAGGAACCTGAACTAACTCGTTATAGAGCGAGATCGAGTGACCAATGAACTGTTTTTCACCTAAATGCTCCCCGTGGTCAGAGCAAATAACAATCATCGTATTATCCAATGCACCGCTCTCTTGCAAACGCCGCAAAAACAGCCCAATTTGATCATCCTGATAGGCAACTTCTGCATCGTACATGCCGTCTAACGTGGCTTTTTGTCGCTCATCTAACGCACCTGCTAGAGGGGCTAACCAGCCGTAGATATCGCCGTTAAAGCGTCGCAAGTAGTGTTGCGATTCTTTGTCACGCAGAACATGGGGAGCAAACCGCTCAATATAAGGACGCGGTGGATGGTAGGGCATGTGAGTGCCCATTAAGTTGATGAAGGTAAAAATGGGGCGATCGCTCTCCAGTCCACGTCGGTCAATCAATAACCGTGCCGCGTCATCTAGCGACTTAGCGGTATTGCCCTTAAAACTGAGTGCCGTTTGCCAGATGGGCACCATCAGCGGTGTAAAGGAGAATGCCAGCAACAATTCTGAACGGGCAAAGGAATCTTGCACCTTGTCTAGCGCACCCGCCAGCACTCGCTTAAACACCTGGCGATAGCGACCCAGCAACCCAGACGAGATGCCTGCCTGGTTAGGACGCGAGGTGAGTAAGCCACTGTAGTTGAGGAAACTGTAGAAGCCGCGCCGCAAGCCGTTGTTAATCACACCTACTAACGGGTTATTGCAAAACCCAGCGGTGAAATAGCCGCCCGCACTCAAGCGTTCAGCCAAAGTGTTAATGTGAGCAGGGAGGACGGAGTAGGACTGCAACACCTGGTGGGCAGAGGGATAAAGCCCGGTAAACATGGAAGCATGGGAGGGCACCGTCCACTGGGCAGCGGAAATGGCATTGCGGAACAACGTCGCATCTGCTGCAAAGGCATCCAGGTTTGGAGACGTGGGTTTGGAATAGCCGTAACAGGAGAGGCGATCGCTCCTCTGCGTGTCAAGCACCAAAAACACAATATCTGGACGCCGAATGGACATGAGATACTTCCTCGCTTGCGAACTGTGTCTTGCTAAGCCTTCACGTTAGTGTGGGTATGAGGACGACCAACGTTACTCATTAGGGTAACAAGTTTAGTGTTCCTACTGTATGGCTCTCCAGAGATGTCTGTAAACTTCAGCAATACCAACTCGATTTGGGCGTCCGTTCTAGTTGAAACGCTGCATCGATTGGGACTCCACACCGCTATTATTTGCCCCGGTTCTCGCTCTGCTCCGTTAGCCGTTGCCTTTGCCCAACACCCCCAGATTGAGGCAATTCCAGTGCTGGATGAACGGTCAGCCGCTTTCTTTGCATTGGGTTTAGCCCGTCGCACAGGGATTCCTACCGTTTTGGTGTGTACCTCTGGCACAGCAGGAGCCAACTTTTATCCCGCTGTGATCGAAGCCAACGAGAGCCGAGTGCCACTGCTCATCCTTACCGCCGATCGCCCCCCAGAACTGCGAGCCTGCAACTCAGGGCAGACCATCGACCAGCAAAAACTATACGGCACATTCCCCAACTGGTACAGCGAACTGTCTATCCCCTCGCTCGAACTGAGTCAACTGGCTTACCTGCGGCAAACCCTGATTCACGCCTGGGGGCGATCGCTCCATCCCATTCCCGGAGTCGTCCACCTCAACCTGCCCTTTCGTGATCCCCTTGCCCCCACCCCCCAACCCGAAGCCCAGGCATTTGCCGACCAGTTTCCTGCCCACTTCTTCGACTTCATCCAACCCCCTTCGGTGCAGGCACAATTCAATCAATTCCTACCAGCACAGACGCGATCAAATCAATTCCCACCCAGCCCTTCAGTACAGACGCGATTAATCGCTCTCCCTCATTCCCTCATTCCCTCACTCCCCATTCCCCCCGACTGGCTCCACACCCAACGGGGCATCATCATTGCCGGAGTTGCTCAACCGCGATCGCCCAAACTCTACTGCGAGGCGATCGCCCATCTCGCTAAAACCCTGGGTTTTCCTGTTCTGGCAGAGGGCTTGTCACCCGTCCGCAACTACGCCGATTTGAACCCTTACCTGATCTCGACCTATGACCTGATCCTGCGAAACGAGGCATGGGCAAAACAGCTTACCCCAGAGATTGTCATCCGGATTGGGGAAATGCCGACCAGCAAACGGTTACGCGAATGGCTGGTCGCAACCCAACCGAGACAATGGGTTGTGGATCTGGGCGACCGTAATCTAGACCCACTGCATCTGCAAACCATTCACTTACCTGTGGCGATCGAGTCACTTGTTGCGGCTACATTAAACCCCGCAAACAGGTCTAATCTGGCTCAAGCCCCAAAAACAGCCTCCTATCTACAAGCCTGGTGTCGGGCAGAGGTCTACGTTCGCGATCGCATCGACCAAACCTTGAGTCAAACCGAGGAACTGACTGAAAGCAAAGTTGCCTGGTTGCTGTCTCGGTGCTTACCCGATGAGACTCCCCTATTTATCTCAAATAGTATGCCAGTGAGAGATGTGGAGTGGTTTTGGTGTCCCCGTTCCTCTGCCATTCAACCCTGGTTTAATCGAGGAGCAAATGGCATCGATGGAACGTTATCCACCGCACTTGGTGTTGCCCATCGCAATCAGAGCAGTGTGCTGTTAACAGGAGATCTGGCATTACTACACGACACTAATGGATTTTTGTTAACGAAATCTCTAGTGGGTCATCTTACTATTTTGTTAGTGAATAACAACGGTGGTGGCATTTTTGGGATGTTACCGATCGCCCAATTTAATCCTCCTTTTGAAGAATTTTTTGTCACTCCACAACACATTAATATCGCTCAATTATGTGCAGCCTATGAAGTGGAATATCAACAAATTAAAGATTGGGATCAATTATCTGCTTATTTGAATCCACTTCCGGATAAAGGAGTTCGAGTTCTGGAAATTGGTACGCATCGAACAAAAGATGCTCAATGGCGACAGCATTTCTTTGCTCAATTTGCCAGAGAAATGCCTTTGTTAAACAGCGATATATTGAGCTAAACATTGTTTTTGGATCGATGTTTTTAAGCCAATACCAATTCGTTGTAAGGCTTCAAGAATCAGGGGTTCAAACCCTCTATTACACAAAAGTTGATTCTACGCAAGCTCAAATTTAAGTTGGTATAACATCCTGTTGACAAAACGCCAAGTAACCGTCACAGTGTTATGGACAAATTATGATTCTATCAATGGAAGAAGTACGGGCTGGTCTTGATGGGTTGACTCTCGTATCCAAAATTACTGGGCAAGATGTTGACTCCCAAAGTCCAAATTCTACAGTCCTATTTTTGGCAGCATTGATTACAGTTTTGTCCGGGGTGGTTGCGATCGATCGATCGATTACCGATGATGAAGAACAGCATCTCAAAACCTTGTTGAATGCCTTTATTCCTCCAGGGAGTAGTATTCATCCTTTGATGCAAAAAATTATTGAAGGGGTTGAGGAGTATCAAATGTATCTCAACCCCCAGTATCTCTCTGCCTTAGCTGCCCCTCTATCTGTGTCAGAGCGGCTATTGATGCTGAGCCTGGGATATGAGACTGCTGCTGCCGATGGTGAGGTTGATATGCGGGAGCGGTTGTACTTACAGGCGATCGCCCATCGGCTTGAGGTTCCAGTTCACCACATTGAGGTGTTAGAAGCGGGTTTTGTACATCACGATCCCTCTGACTCAGAGGCGTTGGAAGAGGTCAAAGCTCTCCTCAATCCATCACTGTTTGAATCTCTGGATATTGTGTGCGTCAATTTCGCTAAGAGTGTCCTTGCCGTCTTGTCGCCCGAATAGAAGAAAAACCTGAATGGTAATGTTGGGTGAGTTGCTTAGCAACTCACCCAACATTACTTAAATCTCTTCTTTGTTATGCAGATTGACTGGCAGGTTGCAAAAACCTACGAAGACATCCTTTACCACAAAGCTGATGGCATTGCCAAAATCACGATTAATCGTCCCCACAAGCGCAACGCCTTTCGCCCTAAAACCATTGTTGAACTCTACGACGCATTCACTAACGCCAGAGAAGACACCCGCATTGGTGTTGTATTGCTGACAGGTGCAGGCCCGCACACCGACGGCAAATATGCCTTTTGTGCCGGGGGCGATCAGAGTGTCCGGGGACAGGCAGGCTATGTGGATGAGAGCGGTGTGCCCCGACTCAATGTGCTGGATTTGCAACGGTTAATTCGCTCGATGCCTAAAGTGGTGATTGCGCTGGTGGCAGGCTATGCGATCGGGGGTGGACATGTGCTGCATATCGTCTGTGACCTGACGATCGCCGCTGATAATGCTATTTTTGGGCAGACAGGCCCCAAAGTTGGCAGTTTTGACGGTGGGTTTGGTGCCAGCTATCTCGCTCGCATCGTTGGACAAAAAAAGGCGAGAGAGATCTGGTATCTCTGCCGCCAATATGACGCCCAACAAGCGTTAGACATGGGCTTGGTGAATTGTGTCGTGCCTGTTAACCAACTTGAAGCTGAGGGCATCCAGTGGGCAAGTGAAATCCTGGAGAAAAGCCCGATCGCCATTCGTTGTCTCAAAGCGGCATTTAACGCCGATTGTGACGGTCAAGCCGGATTGCAAGAACTGGCGGGCAACGCCACGTTGCTCTATTACATGACGGAAGAAGGAGCCGAAGGCAAACAAGCCTTTTTAGAAAAGCGCAAGCCCGACTTCCGGCAATATCCCTGGCTGCCGTGAGAGAAGGCTGAAGGATGAACGATAAAGGATAAAAGGCAAATCCCCGACTTCCTGGTAAGGCTGTCAACTTGACTGACCTTCCATAGAAGTGAAGGTCTAACGGTTCATCCTTTATCCTTCATCCTTTATCCTTTCCCCCATCAGTCGATGTTGATCGAGGTGGGCCCAGAACTGGATGTGCTCGACGATGGCATGGTGGATGAGGCTTTGCGGTAATCAGCATAGAGGCGATCGCGCCAGGTGAAGAATGGCTCAAACATCCCTACATCCGCGATACCGGGAGTGCCTTTGCCTTTTAAGCCTGCTGGCAGGTCGAGGTAGGGTCCCTCAGGAAATTTGACATACATTGTCATCGCGGCAACTGAAAAGTCTGCCAGCGTGGGCTGGTCTGTTACCAGATAGGGTTGCTCTTGCAGGATGAAGCACAGCGAGGCAAGGTCATGTTTCATCGTATCTTGGGCTGATTTGGTTGGATCAGGCAGCCCAATCCCTAAACCGGCTAGAAAGTCAGTTCCTACCAAATTTCGCAAGAAATCAGGGGTGTTGCTGGGCAAAACTGACTTGCGGAGATCGGCATTCCGCCCGATCGCACTCAGCAAACACTGACGAGCATTGATCCCGATTGACTCATCCGCCCACTGCTCCATGATCAGGGTTAGCCCTCGCAGCTTGGGATCAGACGGAATGATGGGTTTGTCGGGATAGGTTTTGTCCAGATATTCAGCGATCGCCGTTGAGTCAGCAATCACCGTTGCCCCATCCTTCAACACAGGCACTTGCCGCTGTCCTGACATGCGATATACATCTAACTGTCCAATGCCAGGGGTGACTTCAATCTTGCGATAGGGCAGTTCTTTGTAATCCAAAATGAACCGCACCTTTTCGCAGTAGTGTGACAGTTCAAACTGATAAAGCTCCAACATGATGACCTCAATGATGTGGATCAGCGACTTGCAAGTAGGCAATATAAAACTTCGCTACTTGAACAATAGCCAACTCTGGTTAAATTTCATCTGTCTAAGCTATGAAATTCAGCCAATGTGAATAGTGGTGTCAATAGTCAATGGTTAATCGTCAATAGTCAATGGTTAATCGTCAATAGTTAATGGTTAATCGTCAATAGTCAATGGTTAATCGTCAATAGTTAATGGTTGATGGGCAATGACCCGATGGGCAAATTTTCCCCAGATCTCCAGTTTCTGTGATGGAAATTAGCCCCCTTTGAGGTCGCTCAACAAGAAATCGGGGATCTGATGCGATGAACAACTCACTATTGACCATTGACTAAATTACTATTGACCATTGACCAACTTTCACGATCGCTGATAACGCAATGCCTCAACTGATTGAGCCGTGAGAAACAACCCCAGCACAACATAGCTCAAGAGCAGGGCAACACTGCCTGTGTCCAAGACGCCCTGCACCAGGTTGGTGTAGTGCTTGAGCAGCGATAGATGCGCCAGTGCCTCACCCACAGGTCCACTGAGGGCATTGGCGATCACATCAACCACCCACAAGAACAGCATTAGTCCAAAGGTCAGAATCGCTGCCAGGATTGTGCTATCAGTCAACGACGAGACAAACATTCCCAGAGACAGCACTGCTGCTGCCATCAAAACCAACCCCGCATGACCCAGCAGCATCACTGTCATTTGAATGGGGGGATCAGAGGCAGACAGAGCGATCGCCTCGTACACCATCAAGGGGATCACCATCGTGACAAAAAAGGTCAAGACCCCCAGCAGTTTGCCCACTGCCACCACCCAGTTGGTGACAGGTGAAGTCGCGAGCAGTTCCAACGTGCCACGCTTGCGCTCTTCGGAGTACAACCCCATCGACAGCATCGGCAACATAAACAGCGTAAAGGAGCCAATCACGCCCAAATACACGCTGAGGAACTGATAGGGCACATCAATCGGAGGATCGGTGATCCCCAGTTGGTCACGGGTAGCAACCTGAGCAATCACGCCATCGGGACCCAGCAGAATGGCGACAAAGAAAAATCCGCTCAACAGCCAAAACACGCCTGCGATCACGTAGGCAAAGGGCGATGCAAAATAGCTTTGCAGTTCCTTGCGATAAATCGCCACGATGTTTGCCAGAATGACTTTCATCTATGCTGCCTCTCCGTCTGATGGTTCTTCGTCCAGTTCTAATTCCGCAGGCTCTGCAAATTCTGAAGATGTCGTTGCCACAACTTTTTCTTCGGTCGTAAGCTGCAAAAAGACATCCTCTAAGCTGACCTGAGTGCGCCGCATTTCATACAGACCTAACCCTGCACCAACGACGATCGCCGCGATATCTCGACCAGGGTCAGATCCCGGAGCCAACTCCATTGTGATTTTGTATCGGCTCGTGACATCCTCTTCGGTTAACGGGGTTGTTTTGAGCGATTGCATTCCCGGCAGATTGTGGAGCCGTTCCTGCACAGTGTCCACATGTCCCTCAACCTCTAGCTCATAGCGCAAACCACCCGCTAACTGAGCCACCAACTGGTCGGGCGTATTCGTCGCAACCACCCGACCCTGATTGATGATCGTGACACGGTTACAGGTCATACTGACCTCCGGCAAAATGTGCGTCGAGAGAATGATCGTGTGATCGCCTGCCAGACTTTTAATCAGATTACGAACATCAATAATTTGTCGGGGATCAAGACCCACCGTCGGTTCATCCAAAATAATCGCTGGGGGATCGTGGACGATCGCCTGAGCAATACCCACCCGTTGCCGAAATCCCTTCGACAACTTACGAATCAACACATGCCGCTTCTCTTCCAGGTTGCAGCGGCTCAATGCGGACTGCACTCGATTAGGGCGATCGCCTGCCGACACTCCCTTGATGCGAGCCACAAAGTGCAAAAACCCTTCAACTGTCATCTCTGGATACAACGGGGGAGTTTCCGGGAGATAGCCAATTCGTTGCCGCACTGCCATCGAATTCTCATGCACATCAAATCCCGCAATCCGGGCAGTCCCCTGAGTTGCAGGCAGATAGCCCGTCAGAATCCGCATAGTGGTTGTCTTTCCGGCTCCATTAGGTCCCAAAAAGCCCAAAATCTCCCCTTTTTCCACCGAGAAATTGACATCCTCAATGGCGGTTGTGGAGCCATAAATTTTGCTGAGGTGCTCGACTTCAATCATGATTCTCCTCAACGTCCCTTCATCTCATGAAGATAGCGCATAGCCACCGTAGCACAGAGAGGGGGAGTAGGGAGAGTGGGAGGGTATAGGGATTAGGAGAGTAAAGGAGTGGGGAAGTAGGAGTGGGAGCATGAGAGAGCGAGAGAGTGAGAATCATGGTATTGACTGTTAACCATTGACCATTAACTATTAACTGTTGACCACTAACCATTGACCACTGACCACTGACCATTGACCACTGACCATTGACCACTGACCATTGACCACTAACCATTAACCATTCATTATTGACCATTAACCATTGACCACTGCCCTGACCAGGTTTGCCGAACCGACGTAGGCGGTTTTGCTCCTATAGCTTCTTCATCCTCAGTCCTTCAGCTTTTCTCCTTGCGATATGCTGGAGATTCAGTGTCTTTATTACCCGATGACCCCTTATGCACGTTGAGTTTCGAGAGTGCGACTTCTTTGACCTCTGGATCTGGCTAGAGTTCAGCACTGTGCCGTCACCGATGGAGCGTCAATATATTGAGGAAGTGTTTGACTCCTGGTTCTTCCTGGGTAAGCTGGGGTCATTTAATGCTGAAAACCTTCAGGTGCAGGAGACTGGCTTAGATATCAGCTACCTCACCTACGATGACACCGCAGCAGACAATAGTATGCTGTCATTGATGCACAACATGGGTGAAATCGAGTTTGAAGGCAACTGGGCACGCTGTTGGTTTGACCTGGGCACCTGTGATGCGATCGCCCTGGATATGCTGATCAATGCCTTCAAACAACTCAGCAAAGAGTATGTCAGCATCGAGCGGCTCATTATCGGTGGTCAAAATGACGATTGGCAAACGCCCGCCAGTCGGCAATCTGCCTACGCTGACCAAAATTAATTCTGTGAATGATCTCCACTCCTATGCCCTATCCCCCCAAAATTCGTGTATTGACTCTCGGTTTGATTCAAGATGGCGATCGCTTATTCCTCTCAGAAGGGTATGACCCCACTAAGCAGACGACATTTTATCGAGCGTTGGGCGGGGGTGTAGATTTTGGAGAAACCAGCCTGAAGGCGTTGCAGCGGGAATTTCAAGAAGAGATCCAGGCAGAGCTAACCAATATTCATTATTTGGGTTGCCTCGAAAATCTATTTGAATTTGATGGCGCGCCGGGGCACGAGTTAATCCAACTCTACCGTTGCGATTTTGCCGATTCTAAATTTTATCAGTCAGAGCGGTTTGTGTTTCAGGAGGGCGATCGCTCCAAAATAGCTCTTTGGGTTGATATCCAGCGTTTCAAGTCCAGGGAACTGCGCCTCGTGCCTGAAGGATTTCTGAGCTACGTTAACGTCAATTTGGGTTAGAGCCGGACGAATGAATTCGCGGCTATCCGATCGAAGTCCGCCGACGCAGACTGAGGTTTTGAACCTGCGTAGGCAGGTTTTGTTCTGGTAGCTGCGATTTTAACCACCACTCCCCTAACCGTCAGATGCACCCCGCCCATACAGGTTGCGGATCTATTCAATCCGCAATCCTAAGGAAAAAACCCAGCAGTTCTGCTGGGTAAATTGGGGTGTCCTATCTTCAAAAAATTGTTAATGCCTTGTGTGCTTAACAGCGAAGTGCAAAAAGCTTTTAAGCAGCGGCTTTAATGACCATCCATCGTCCAGTTTCAGGATCGCGATAGGTCGTAAAAGGGTTTTGTCGTAGTTGCCGGGTCTTAGCTTGTTTGGCTTCAACCTCAGAATTGGCAGTATGAATCATTCTTTCGGTAAGTTTATCGGCAACTTTGGTATCGACCACCATACATGCACCCTCACACTTTGGTATAATCTTTTACAAAACTTACATCTCTCCTTACGGAATTATTTTAGATGGAGTTGTAGTTTAAGGGGGATAGTGGTGTGACCCCTCGTTTGCCGATCTAGACGCTCCCGATCTGAGCGACTCAGACTTTAAGGGTCTTGATGCCAGGTGCTCTGCTGCATGACTTGACTTGAGCCGATGCCGTCTAAGCTTGCGCTGTTGCATCCGTTGCTGTAGTAACGAAACCAGCGGCACCCCAATTAAGTAGCTGATGGTCGCCGCGACTAGCCCGACGACAAAACAACCCATGAGATAGCTTGTAATCATCTCACTACCCAACGCTAGAAATGCATCGGGCGATCGCAAGTCACTGGGCAACTCGCTCCACTCTCGACCTAGCACCGCTTGACCCACATGCAGATTCAGGGCTGTAAAGGGCAGAGTAGTCACCGGGTTAGTCAACCAGGTGCCTGCTGCGGCGGCTAACTTATTACTGCGAAACAACGCTGCTGTGAGGATGGCAGTTGCCATCTGCAACCCTGGTAAGGGAAACATGCCCCAAAACACCCCAAACGCAAAACCACGGGAAATTTCGTTGGGAGTCGCTCTCAAGCGAAGGAACCGCAACCAGAGATAGTTCAGCCCTCGTTTCCACTTCGCTTGACTTGTTTTCATCGACCTGCCCATAGGCTTGCCGATCCGCCGTCTAAAAGACTCTGAATTTGCCACAACCGCTTCATTTTGTCTGGTTCATCTACGTTATACGGTTATAACAAACCTACATTAAGAGATTGCTCCCCCTTACGTTAATGAATTTGACTGATAGCGATCGCCAGATGATTCGGTCTGTCATCACCCAACAACTCGAAGCCTTTCAACAAGATGACTCAGTAGGTGCATTTGCCTGTGCTAGCCCCGGCATTCAAACACAGTTTGACAACCCTGAGAAATTTATGGCGATGGTCAAGCTCAACTACGAGGCAGTCTATCGTCCCCGCTCCGTCTTGTTTGAGACAATTGCTGAGGTCGAAGGCTATCCTGCCCAAAAAGTGCTCCTGATGACCCCAAACGGAACTCTGCTGAGAGCCGTTTACCTCATGCAACAACAACCTGACGATAGTTGGCGCATTCATGGCTGTCTTCTGATGCCCATGGAGGAGTCATTTGGTTTGTGAGCGATGCGGTTACGCTCGCTGGGGGTATCACTCTTTAAAGTTCCGTCAAGTTCAGGTTTGTTTTCTTCTGTTTGCCCTCGCTGACAGGGTATATTCAACCCCATGCCTATTCCTCATACCCTCAGTCCGTGATGCCCAAACCCCGCTCAACTACTCCGACTCACACCAAAATTTTGGTCGTTCTCAACGGCAAAGGAGGGGTTGGAAAAACTACAACCGCTATTAACCTGGCGGCAACGTTTGCTGAAAAAAATTCAGTCTTGCTCGTCGATGCTGACCCTCAAGGCTCTGCAACCTGGTGGGTAGAGCGCAGTAGCGAGAGGATGGGGTTCGACCTGGCACAGGAAACCGATCCAACTGTTTTAGATCGCCTCCGTACGGTCAAAGACTATACACTAGTGATAGTAGACACACCCCCTGCTTTAGCATCGGATGCGCTAGCCGCAGTAATACCTGCGGCTGACTATCTGGTTCTACCTACCCCCCCTGCCCCAATGGACTTAGCAGCCCTGATTGAAACTGTTAAAGTGGCGGTTATACCCGTGGGCGTTGCCTATCGAGTCCTGCTGACGCGAGTCGATCCGCGCAGTTTGAATGAGGCATTAGAAGCACAAAATACCTTAATGGAATTGGGGATTCCAGCCTGTAATGCCTTTGTACGTGCTTACAAAGCTCACGAACGAGCCGCTCTTGAGGGATTAGCTATTTCACAGTGGCGAGGAAAAAATGCACGGGAGGCGGAAGCAGACTACCGCCGTATCGCAGATGAAATCCAACGGGATTGGAGGACGAAATGACTAAAAAGCGATTGTCAGACTTGCTACGCCAAGAGGCACAAAAATCTTTAGAAGATGAGAAACCTGTAGAACAGGTCACTCCTGAGGCTGCAAAACAACCCACAACGACCAATCGACGCAAAGCACCTCAAACCAAATCGGCAGCTGCCAGTAAAACAACTCAATCGGCAGTTGTTGCCTCTGATCCTGCCTCCGCAGACACCAAACAACAACAGGACAGCTTGATTGCTGAGCTAAAAGAAGCGATCGCCACTCTCCAGACATCCCTCAACACGGCTCAACAGACTGAAGGTGCATTGCGCCAGGAAATTACAGATCTAGAAGCTGCTCTACAACAGCAACGGGAACTCGTTCAGGTCTTAAAGGCAGACCTGAAGCAAGCCGATCAAAATCGGGCTGAGTTAGAAGAAACAAAACACTTGATTGTGACTCTGTCTGACAACAACCTCAAATTGAAGCAGGAGTTAGACACGCTCAAACAAAGCACGACCGCGATCGCTCCTGCTAACTCTGTCCATTTAGAACTCCGCCGAATCCTGGAACACCCTGTGCAAAAGGAACAACCCTCACCCAGCTTCACCGATGCTGAGATTGGCTGGGTAGACTGAAGCGATACTCGGCTATGCAGACACTAACCAAACAAGGTTTGGGTACGTTGCTGGATAGCGGTCAAATTCATGGCTAGCGTGTGGCTCAGGCAGCGTTCTATCAACGCAGTGGGCATCGTCCGGGGAGGCAGGATTTGCACAACGTACTGCAACTCAGTTCCGGGCTGCCCACCAATTAGTTGAGGTTGGAGCAACCAACTGCCCACAAATTCTTTAAAGTCTCCCTCGACCATCCGAAAATCAAGCTGATCCGGGAATTTCTCCACCATGTCGAGGATGACCCGCGCACAAAACTTGAGCTTGAAAAAAGATTGGCTTCCGACCTGTTCTAATCGAATCCCTCCCTGGGGGTGCTCGATCCGTCGGCTCTTTGCCAGATTGGGAATGAAATCGGCTAAATGCTCATAATCGGTCAAGATATTCCAAACCGTCTCAACAGGATGAGGAATCTGGATCGTAGCGATGATCTGTCGTCTGCGCCCATCCAACCGCTCTACCTTGACATTAACGCCCTGAGGAGGCTCAACCGGACATTCACTCTCCAGCAAATCTGCTGAGGTGACATTCATCTCAGCTAGGTTGAGCGCATCAGCGTCAAAGTTCATAGACTCAGAATTCATAGAACGAGTAGGTATGAAATTCAGTTAAGTCAAGGGTGAATCTGGCAATTGGGGCAACGTCATGGTCAAACAAGTCTCCCATAATTCATTGTGCCCCAAGGGGTGACTCGAAATAGCGATCGCCCCACTTAAATGTTCAACCAGTCCTTTGACAAGTGCCAATCCCAATCCGGTCCCTGGTACTGCCTGTTGAGTCACGCCCCTGCCCCGACGAAACTTATCAAAAATATAGGGCATTTCTTCAGGGGTGATCCCCGCTCCAACGTTAGAAAGTGAGAATTGGAGTTGGCTCACCTGTTGCTCAATGCTATGGGTGACGCTGAGCCGGACCTGGCTCCCCACCTCCCCATATTTGCCAGCGTTAGTCAACAATTCAGACAGAATTCGATGGAGGCTATCGGAGTCAGTCCAAAGTTTGAGTGGATAGTCAGGCATCTCAACGTCTAACTTGAGTTGCTTTTTAGCCCATAACTCCTCAAAAGATTGAGTGACACCTTGAATGAGATATCGAATGTCAATCAGTTGAAATTGAGATGCGGTAGAGCCAGCTTCTATTTTTTGTAAAGCTAACAGGTCATTAATCAGATTCGTTTCCTGGAGGCATTGCTGCTCCAGAATATCGAGATATTTCGCTCGTTGTTCGGGTGATAAACCAGCTTGCCGCAACATCCGGATCGCCAGTGTCATGCTAGTTAGGGGGGTTCTCAGTTCATGGCTGATAGTGCTGACAAACTCCTCCATGATCTGATTGAGTCGCCGCAATTGATCGACCTGTTGCCGAGTCTTCTCATACAGCTTTGCTTGTACGTCTAGACTCTTGCGCAGTTGAGCCGTCCGTTCGTCCACGAGCGACTGCACCTGACGCAGAGTCTGGGTTTGAATCATGGCAGTGCTGACCTGAGCCGCTACCAACTTGACAAATCCAATTTCTTGGGGGTTCCAGACCCGCAGATGCTCATGTTGCAGAATCAGGCATCCTAAAATGACACCCTGGCTCTCCAGTGGCATGAGCAGGAGGGAAGGCATCAGCTCAGGATTAAGGATGGCAGCCAGCCCAGAGCTAGATCCCTGAAACGAAGTACTAGCAGGTGGGACAGCCTCAGACATGGTAGCGGGATGTAAGGTTGGCAGCACCATCGAGCTAGAGCCGTTGATCACGATACACTGGTTAATTTCTTCCTCAAGCACCTGAAAAGATGCCTTGAGCCAGGTGCCCATTGAGGCATCCTTAATGGCTATGGTTTCAGCAGTGGGGCGAGATAGTTCTCTCTCTGGAGGAATTATCCCTCTCAAGGTCTGGTTGGACAACTCACAGGTGAGCGGATATTGAGATTCAACCGTCAGTCTGGCCGTGGGAGACTTGGCTTTTGACCATTCTGAGGAGCGATTTTTCAGTAACGGCTCATTGTATTTAAGCAGCAGCACAAACCCTCGCGTCACTTGCATGACATCGACAGTCCCTTTCAGTGCCAGTTGAAAGATTTGATCCAGATTACAAGCACTGCGGCTGGCGATCGCCAACTGATCCAGCAAGGTTTGATAGTGAATCTGTTGTTGAGTGTGCTGCTCTAGCTGCATCTGGGAGATAGAGATTGCTACGCAAGTTGACAGGGTTTTCAGAGACTGCATATCTGACTCCGTCCACGAATGAGGTTGCGATCGCGTAAGTGCAATGATCCCGTTGATATTGCCTTGAAAATTCGTGTGAATTGTCAAGACAGCCCGAATGTTTGTCCGACTGAGTGAAGCATTTACCTGCTTTTCAGACAACTCCAAGGCGACTTCAGGATGGCTGATGTGGAGATCAGGCGTGGCGATCGGTTCTAACAGTCTGTCACCCGATAAAGTTGCCGTATGGCGCGACAGGATGGATAAATCTGTGGGCTGATAAATCCATGTTGTGCTGCTATGGGAATCCCAATAGGTGCTTTGAGGGATGTTGCCCTGTTGATCCAGCGTCCCTATCCAACACTGAGACTGGAAAAAGTCTCCTAATGCATGAGTTAGCTTGAGGAGCCCTTGATGGGCATTTTGACTGGCTTGTAGTTGTTCAAGGCAGGATTGATAGAAGGATTGAAATGTTTCTGCCGTCGTCTGAGGGGAAGAGGGTTTGACGCATGGCCGGTGCAGGGGTGTGACAGAATGGTTTTCTGCAACGGAGAGCGTCTGCCATGATGTTGGATAGTTTGGACGGGAAATCAATTCAACACCTCCCTGAGAGTTTTAGTTTCAGCCGCTGCACTGACACAGTTGATGGAATGGTTAAGGGTCATGGGTTCTCTTAAACTGGGTGTAGTGCAGGGGGCTGACCTTTAACCATCGAATTAAGGATGTTAATTTGATGGCTGAGGTTATGAGATTACGACTTTGCCGGGATTGTAAATTAGATTGTGTCAAAGGTCAGAAATGAGATCTAATGAACTACTAGACCCGAGACACTCGTACTATGACTTTTCGACCTGAACTCCTCGAT